>DATBCA010000054.1:0-22185 GCA_036270715.1 Solirubrobacteraceae bacterium | reverse complement strand
GTAGTAGACGAGCAGCGCCGGCTGCTCGGCGCGCTCCGCCGGCGCGTAGTGCCGCGCCGCGAGCTCCCCCGCGACCGTCTCGAGGAGCAGGTCGCGCACCGCGCCGACCTGCACGGGCCGTCCCCCGTAGATCGCCGCCTGGCGACGCCGGTCGGCGCGCGCCGCTTCCGGCGGCAGCGTCTCCAGTCGCGGCAGGTTGCGACGCTCGAGCACCGCGAGCCAGAGCTGCATCGCGGGCGCGAGCGTGTCGCGCTCGATCGTCACGGGCGGCTTTCCCGACAGCCGCACCTGCAGCTTCGGCGGCAGCGCCCCGAGCGCCTGAGCCGCTCGATATTGCACGCGCTCCCGCGGGGTCAGCACCCGTGCCCTCGCCATGGTCTCCTCCTCTACTCCCCCGTTTTCATCCCGCCGTGAGCCACTCCGCGATCAGCGATCCGATCAGCTGCCCCTGATCCTCCTGCAGGAAATGGCTCGCGTCCGCGATCACGCGCGGCGACTCGCGCCCGATCGCCGCGGCGAAGCGCTCACCCGTGGCGAGCGGCAGCACCGGGTCCGAGTCGGCCCACAGCATCAGCGTCGGCCGCCCGTCGTCGCGCAGCGCGCCCACGACGCGCTCGCCCGCGTCCGCGCCCGGCGCGTCGGGCGAGAGCGGAATCATCAGCGGGAACGCGCGCGCTCCCGCCTTCGACTCCGGCGTCTCGTACGGCGCGTCGTACGCCGCGATCACCTCGTCGCCCGGATCGATCTTGCAAGCGCCCCGCACGAGGAAGCCCACCGGCAGATCCTCCGTGCGCTCGACGAAGTTGCGGAACTGCATCCACGCATCCGTCATCCGCTGGCGGCCCGTGAAAAGGCCCGTGTCGAGGATCACGAGGCGATCGACGCGATCCGCGTGGTCGACCGCGAGGCGCAGCCCGATCGGGCCGCCCCAGTCGTGCACCACCATCGTCGCGCCGCGAACGTCGAGGTCCTCCAGCAGCGTCCCGGCGAGCGCGACGTGGCGCTCGTAGCTGTACCAGTCGACGTCGACCGGCTTGTCGGACGCGCCGAAGCCCACGAGATCGGGCGCGATGCAGCGGTAGCCGGCGTCTCGAACCGGGGGGATCACCTTGCGCCAGAGGTACGACCACGTCGGCTCGCCGTGCATGAAAATCACAGGCGCGCCTTCGCCCTCGTCGATGTGCGCGAGGCGCAGCCCGTCGACGTCGCGGTAGCTGGGAGAGAACGGATAGCCGGGCAGATCCTTCAGCGCGTCCCCGCCCGTTCGCACCGCCTCCACCATCGCGCGGCGGAGCATATCCGTTGTCGCATCGGCTAGTCTCGCGCCGCATGCACGCCGCCGCGCTCCATCTCGCGCCGCTGCTCGCGGCTGAGAAGAGCCGCACGCCCTTCTTCATCGCCGGCGGACTGCTCGCCGCGTGGGCGCTCATCGTCTCGCTCGGCCTCGGCCTGCGGCGCCCGCAGTTCCCCGGCAACCTCGGCGGCGAGCGGGCCGTGATCGCGATCTCGGTCGTGCTCGTGCTCGGGACGACGTCGACCGCGGTGATCACCGCCGGCTCGCCGGCGAAAGCGTCCGCCGCGACGTCCACTGCGTCCACACCCGCCACGCCATCCGCACCCGCCGCTCCGTCGACACCCGCCGCTCCGTCGACACCTGCCACGACGTCCACACCCGCCGCGCCGTCCACACCTGCCGCTCCCGCGGCAAAAACCTCGCTGAGCCTCTCGGCGGCGGCGGCGGCGATCGCCTACAACACGAAGACGCTGGCCGCGAAGGCGGGCGCGGTCACGATCACCTTCGCCAACCCCTCGGCGCTCGAACACAACCTGACGATCGCGCAGGGCAGCAGCGTGCTCGGAGCGACGCCCACGTTTGCGAACGGGACGAAGACGCTCACGCTGACGCTCAAACCCGGGACGTACACCTTCTACGGCACCGTCCCGGGCCACCGCGCGGCGGGCATGGAAGGTACGCTAACGGTCACATGAAGCTGTACGTCTGCTGGGGAACGTTCCCCACTCCCCGTCCCGGCGGGCATCCCTGCCGCAACGCCTACCGTGGGCTGAGGGACGCCGGCCACGATCCCGAGGTCGTCAACTCGTACGGTCTGGGGATTCTGCCCGCGTTCATGAACAACACCGAGGGCCGGCGCGAGGTCGAGCGGCTGACGGGCAACCGCTGGGTGCCCGCGCTCGTGCTCGACGACGGCACGGTGGTCGACGGCTCGCACGAGATCGTCGCGTGGGCGAAGGCGAATCCCGCATAGCGGGCGAGCTTCCGACACGCAAAACGCCGACCGCGAAGGAGCAGCCACGATGGACCTGATCGCAAGCCTCGACGCCGAGCGCGCCGTGCACAACGTGCTCGAGCACCCCTTCTACGCGCGCTGGAGCGCGGGCACGCTCACGCCGGGCGAGCTCGCGTGCTACGCGGGCGAGTACCGCGATGCGGTCCGCGCGCTCGCGAGCGCATCGGAGCGCGCCGCGTCGAAGGCCGCGCCACGGCATGTCGAGCGCCTGCGTGAGCACGCGCGCGAGGAGACGGCGCACGTCGAGCTGTGGGAGGACTTCGCGCAGGCGGCGGGTGCGCGCGGTCCCTCTAGGAACGGGGCGCCGCTGGCGCAGACGCGCGAGTGCGCGCTCGCGTGGGCCGCCGGCGAGGAGCTGCTCGAGCACGTCGCGGTGCTGTACGCGATCGAGGCCTCGCAGCCGGAGATCTCGCGCACGAAGCTCGCGGGCCTGGTCGAGCACTACGGCTACACGCCCGAAGGGCCCGCGGTCGAGTACTTCAGCGTGCATGCGCACCGCGACGTCGAGCACGCGCGGGACGCGCGGGAGTTGATCGGCGAGCTGATCGCCCAGGCAAGCGCGGAGCGCGGCGAGAGGCTCGCGAGCGAGCTGTGCGAGCGGGCGCTCGCCCGTGCGCGCGCCGCGCTGCGGGGCAACTGGCGGCTGCTCGACGGGGTCGAAGGGGCCGCCTCGGCCTAGCCGCGGGCGCCGCGCGCAAGGCGCCACGCGAACAGCACAGCGGCGACCGACGTCGCGAGGTTGAGGCTGGAGACCCCGTCGCGCATCGGGATGCGCACGCGCCGCTGCGCGCGCGCGAGCAGCTCGTCGCTGAGGCCGTCGCGCTCGCTGCCGAACAGGAGCAGCGCGCGCGCGGGCAGCAGCGCCGGGTCCATGTCCTCGCCATCGGGATCGAGCGCGACGAGCTCGCGATCGTGACCCTCCAGCTCGCCGACGCCGTCCGCGCGGGCGACGGGCAGCGCGAACTGGAGCCCTGCGGCGCCGCGCAAGGCATCAGGGTGCCAGGGGTCGTGGCTGCCGGTGCTGATGACGCCCGCGGCGTCCGCAGCGGCGGCGACGCGCACGCACGCGCCCATGTTGCCGAGGTCGCGTGGGTTCTCGAGCACGACGATCGGCGCCTGCCGCGCGTCGGCGAGCGCGGCGCCGACGTCGACGTCGGAGCGCAGCGCGAGGCTCATCACGCCGGTCGTCGGCGGGAGCGGCGCGAGCTTGTCGAACACGTCGCGCGGGACCTCGCCGGCGAGCTCGGAGATGCGCTCGCGCACGTCCGGCGCGAGCGCGCGCGCGAGCGCATCGAGCTCGCGGCGGTCCGCGCACACCACCTCGAGCACCTGCGCGCCGAAGCGCAGCGCGTGCTTGAGCGGGTGAAGGCCTTCGAGGACGGCGAGCGTGCGATCGCGCCGCGCGCGCCCGAAGCGCGGGATCAACGAGCCATCCTGCATCGCGCGATCATCTCAGGCACGGCCGCCGCGGCGCTATCGTGCCGGGCATGAAGCTCGAGGGTATCCACCACGTCACGGCGATCACGGCCGACGCGCCCGCGAACGTCGAGTTCTACGCGGGCGTGCTCGGCCTGCGGCTCGTCAAGAAGAGCGTCACTCAGGACGACCCGACCGTCTACCACCTGTTCTACGGCGACGACGACGGCTCGCCGGGGATGGACCTCACGTTCTTCGAGTACCCGGGCGCCGCGCGCGGCAGCGCCGGCGCGGGGATGGTCCACAGGATCGTGTGGCGCGTGGCGTCGAGCGCCGCGATCGAGTTCTGGGCCGAGCGCCTGAGCGCGAACGGGATCGAGCCCGAGCTGGTCGAGGGCCGCCTGCTGTTCGCCGACCCGGAGGGCCTCGTCCACGAGCTCTCGATCGACACGAGCCCCGACCAGGAGCTTTATGCGTATGCGGCGGACATACCGGCCCAACATGCTCTGCGCGGCTTCGACGGCGTGCGCGCTTTCAGCGACGACCCCCAGCGCAGCATCGCGATCCTGCGCGACACGCTCGGGTTCACGACCGATGATGACGGCGCCACGTTCGAGGTCCGCGGCGACGCGCGCGGGAGCTTCTACGCGTACGACGAGCCTCCCGCAGGGGAGATCGCACGCTCGGGCGCAGGGACCGTCCACCACGTCGCGTTCGCCTCCACATCCGCCGAGCACGAGGCTTGGCGAGAGCGCGCGGTCGCGGCCGGCGCGCACGCGACGCCCATCATCGACCGCTTCTACTTCCGCTCGATCTATTTCCGCGAGCCGAGCGGCGTGCTGTTCGAGATCGCGACGATCGGCCCGGGCTTTGCGGTCGACGAGGACGCCGCGCACCTCGGCGAGCGTCTGTCGCTGCCGCCGCGCTACGAGCCGCTGCGCGAGCGCCTCGAAGAGACGCTCACCCCGCTGCCCGACCCGCGCGCGGGCGAGCACCCGTCGTCGGTGCCGTCGGCCTGAGTCGCGACCGGCCCGTCTACGGCTGCGCGGCGATCAGCCCCGCGGTGCGATGAGCGAGCGACATGATCGAGATCATCGGGTTGACGCCGGGGGCGGTGGGGAACGCCGAGCCGTCGCCGATCCACACGCCCCTGCAGTCGTGCAGCTCGCCGTTGCCGTCGGCGACCGAGTCGTGCGGATCGCTGCCGATGCGGCACGAGCCCATCTGGTGGGCGGTGAACACGGCGATGTCGTTGGCGTCGAGCGACCCCTGCTCGATCCCGCGCAGGTAAGCGTCGAAGTCATCGCCCTCGCGCCACGTGACGGGGCGCTGGTGGAAGGTCATCATCTCCCGGGCGCCGGCGGCGCGGTGGAGCTTTGACAGCTCGACCATCGCGCGGCGGAAGAGGCGCGCGTCGACGTCGTCGGCGAACGACCAGCGCGTGACGGCGCGCCCGTAGGCGTCGATGACGACCTCGCCCTCGCCGTGGTCGCGCGCGACCGAGATGAACGGCGCGGAGTACCTGAAGATCCGCGAGATCGTGCGCTTGTGGGTCTCGCCGTCGACGAACGGCAGCGACATCGCCTGGATGGCGGGAGTGAGGCCGATCGCCTCGATGAGGAAGCCGTGGTCACCGTCGCATCCGACGAACTCGTCGGAGAGCGCCGACTGGATCTGCCCGATCCAGCCCTCGATCGGCTGCTCGTAGACGCCGAGCACGACCCCTGCGGGGTGCAGGCGCAGGTGCTTGCCGGTGGCGGGGCCGCCGATGCCCGAGCGCAGCAGGAGCGCGGGCGTCTCGATCGCGCCGCACGCGACGACGACGGTGGGCGCGTCTATCTGCACGGACGTGCTGGTGCCGTCCTCGTGCACGACCGTCGCCTGCACGCCGCTCGCGCGGCCGTCGCGCGTGAGGACGCGCTCGGCGCGCGCGCCGACGAGGAAGCGCGCGCCGGCGTCGGCGGCGTCCTGGAGGAAGGTCTTCATCGTCGACTGCTTGCAGCCCTTCTGGCAGCCGACGAAGCAGTAGCCGCACACGCGCGGGTCCTCGCACGAGGAGTCGACGTTGCGCGTGAGGTCGCGATGCGGGTAGCCGAGGCGCTCGCACGCCTCGACGAGCTTTTTGTGCGTGCGGTTGTGCGAGGTCGCGGAGGACGTCACGCCGAGGCGCTCCCAGACGGCGTCGATGTGGCGCTCGTACTCCGGCTCGTCGATTCCGCTCACGCCCATCTGCGCCCATTCCCTGCGGATGTGCTCCGGCGTGCGGATGCAGTTCATGTAGTTGACGACCGTCCCGCCTCCGAGCGTGGAGCCCGCGAAGATCGAGATCGACCCGTCCTCCGAGGCGGCGAGGCCGCCGCCGAGGTACAGCTCGAGCATGCCGGGGAGCTCGAGCTGCTTGAAGTCGGCCTCGTTGCGGTACTGGCCCATCTCGAGCACGAGCACGCGCCGGCCGGAGCGCGCGAGCTCGCCGGCGATGACGCCACCGCCGGCGCCCGAGCCGACGACGCATACATCGGCGTCGAGCACCGCGTGATCGCCGCTGACGCGCTCGAGCGGGATCGTCTTGGGCGCGTCCGCGGGCGAGGGCGGGGGCGAGAGCGGGCCGGGGTAGGAGAGCGCGTCCCAGTTGGGGTTGTGGCCGTGCTCGTCGGGCAACGCGTAGAAGAAGAAAAACGTGAGCGCGCGCAGCTGGCGCACGCCGAGCTTCGCTTCGGGGCCGGACTCCGAGATCGCGTGCACGATCGCGGTGCGCTCGGGGAGCCCCTGGTTGGCGAAATCCTGTTCTGCGAACGCGTCGAGCAGCGCGCCGAGCGCGTCGATCTCCTCCTGCAACATCGTCTGAGCGAGCAGGCCCTCGATCTGCGTCGCGACGCCGAGGTCGGCGGCGCTGCGCGCGTAGAAGCTCTGCATCACGCTGTCGCCGTCTGCCGCGGCGAGCGACGGTGCGAACGTGTCGCAGATCGCCTCTAGCGCGCGTCGCCGCGTGTCGCTGAGGATCCCAACCGCTACGGCCATTCTCTCCTCCTCGGGCTTGGGGTTCGCTTGATGCTACATCCGCACGGCGCGGCCGATCGCACCAGCCGCACGCTCGCGCGCGCACACGCACGCACGCACGCGTACGCGCACACACACACCCGCGCGCACGCGCACGCGCACGCGCGGCACCCCCGACCGGTGCACTCCACCAGCTCCACCCGAGACACTCCCCCCGATGCACTCCACCCGCTCCACCTGACGCTCCACGCAGCGCGCTGCGGGGAACCGTCGGCGCGAGCAAGAGCGACATGTCCGTAATGGCCAGGACGGGACGTCGACGTTGGCCATGTGCGGCGGTTGTCCGCCTCCGGCGGTGCAACTAGACTCGGCTGCGGATGGCCGGCGGAGGCGGTAGCACGATCGATCTGGCCAGCGCGCCGTCCGCACGCGACGCTGTTGCGCCGCCGCGCGCGGACGCCGCGGCGGGGACTCCGGCGCTGAGGTTGAGCGAAGTGCGCAAGGCATACGGCGACGTCGTCGCGGTCGATGGCCTGACGCTGGACGTGCGCGCGGGCGAGTTCTTCACGCTGCTGGGGCCGTCGGGTTCCGGGAAGACGACGACGCTGCGCGTGATCGCGGGCTTCGAGCTCCCCGATTCGGGGACGGTGCAGCTGTACGGCGTCGACGTGACACGCAGCGCGCCGTATGAGCGGCCGGTGAACACGGTGTTCCAGGACTACGCGCTGTTCCCGCACATGACGGTCGCGGAGAACGTCGCGTACGGGCTGCGCGTGCGCGGCGTGCCGAAGCAGGAGCGCGAGCGTCGTGCGAGCGAGGCGCTCGAGATGGTCCGCCTTCCGGGGACGGGCAGCCGCAAACCGAATCAGCTCTCGGGCGGCCAGCGACAGCGCGTGGCGCTGGCGCGAGCGCTGATCAACCGCCCGCGCGTGCTGCTTCTCGACGAGCCGCTCGGCGCGCTCGACCTGAAGCTGCGCCAGCAGATGCAGCTCGAGCTGAAGTCGATTCAGCGCGAGCTGTCCGAGCAGATCACGTTCATCTACGTGACGCACGACCAGGACGAGGCGCTGACGATGAGCGACCGCGTGGCGGTCTTCTCGGACGGCCGCCTCGAGCAGGTGGGGACGCCGGGAGACATCTACGAGCGCCCGGCGAACGAGTTTGTGGCGGGGTTCGTAGGGACCTCGAACAAGATCGAGAGCGGCGGGCGGGTCGTGACGGTGCGGCCGGAGAAGATCAGGATCCTTGCGCAGGGCGAGACGTCCCCGCGCGCGGTGGCGGGCGTGGTGCGGGACGTCGGCTACCTGGGATCGGTGACGCGGTACACGGTCGAGCTCGATCGCGGTGAAACGCTCGTGGTGCTCAGGCAGAACCTCGAGACGTCGGCGGCGGATGCGCTGGCGCAGCGCGGCCGGCGCGTACTACTCGAGTGGCGCGAGGCGGACGAGGCGGTACTTGACAGCGACAATCAGGAGGCGCGAAGGCCATGAGGTTGGGGAAGATCGATTTGGCGTTGGGAGCGATCCTCGCGGCGCTCGCCGTTGGCGTGACGGCGTGTGGGAGCTCGTCCACGAGCACCTCGTCGAGCAGCCTGCCGACGAAGATCGGCGCCGGCGAGGGGCAGCTGAACCTGATTGCGTGGGAAGGCTATGCGCAGCCCGAATGGGTGAAGCCGTTCGAACGGCAGACGGGCTGCGTCGTGCACTCCAAGTACGCGGGCTCATCCGACGAAATGGTGGCGCTCATGCGCACGGGCGGCGGGGGCCAATACGACATGGTGTCGGCGTCGGGCGACGCGAGCCTGCGCCTGATCCGCGGCGGCGACGTCAAGCCTGTGAACGTCGAACTGGTGCCGGAATGGAAGAACTTCATCCCGCAGCTGCAGTCGCCGCCGCACAACACGGTCGAAGGCAAGCACTACGGGATCTCGCTGCAGTGGGGCCCGAACATCCTGCTGTACAACACGAAACTGGTGCACCCCTCGCCGGCGAGCTGGAGCTCGATCTACAGCCCGCAGTTCAAGGGCCAGATCTCGGTGCCGAACAACCCGATTCAGATCGCGGACGCGGCGCTGTACCTGTCGAAGAAGGACCCGAGCCTCGGCATCACGGACCCGTACGAGCTGACGGAAGCGCAGCTGAACGCGTCGGTCAAGCTGCTCAAAGAACAGCGCCCGCTGATCAAGAAGTACTGGGCGCTCGCATCGGACGAGATCGAACTGTTCAAGAACGGCGACGCGACGATCGGGGCGGCGTGGCCGTACCAGCTGAGCACGCTGCTCGCGGACAAAGCGCCGGTCAACGCGCTGATCCCGGCGGAGGGGGCGACGGGCTGGGCGGACACGTGGATGCTGTCGACGCACGCGGCGCACCCCAACTGCGCGTACAAATGGCTCGACTGGATCACGCTCCCGAAGGTGCAGGCCGAGCAGGCGATCTCCTACGGCGAGACGCCGGTGAACAAGCTGGCGTGCTCGGAAATGGAAAAGATCAAGCAGGGCTCGTGCCCGATCTACCACGCGAACGCGCCCGCGGCGTACTTCGACAGCATCAAGTTCTGGAAGACGCCGATCTCGAAGTGCGACAACGGCGAAAACAACTGCACGGACTACAGGGTCTGGCAGCAGAAGTGGACAGAAGTAACGGGGTAGCGGAGAGGTGTTTTGAGAGGGGCGCCTGACGGCGCCCGTGAGGCTCGCATCCGCGTGTCGGCGGCGATGTTCCGCCGGCCGTGGCTGCGAGCCGTCCTGTTGCTGAGCGGTCCGGGCGCATGGTTCGTGCTCATCTACCTCGCGGCGCTGGTGGTGCTGTTCATCTCGGCGCTGTGGACCGTCGAACCGTTCACCGGCAAGCTCATCCACCACTGGACGCTCGGCAACTTCGAAACGCTCGTCGAAGTGCCCGTCTACCGCACGATCGCGCTGCGCACGGTCGGGATCGCGGCGGCGGTGACGGTGACGGATGCGATCCTCGCGCTCCCGTTCGCGTTCTTCGCCGTTCGCATCGCGCCGGCGCGGCTTCGCGGCGCGCTGTTCGTCGCGGTGCTGATCCCGCTGTGGTCGAGCTACCTCGTACGCGTGTACGTGTGGCGCCTGATCCTCTCCAACGACGGTGTGCTCAACTGGACACTTCGAAAGCTGGGCGTAGGCGCGGTGAACCTCGGCTACTCGAACTGGGCGATCTGGATCGTGTTCAGCTACATCTGGCTGCCGTTCATGATCCTTCCGGTGTGGACTGCGATGGAGCGCGTCCCGGACTCGCTGCTCGAGGCGGCCGCGGACCTGGGCGCGCGCGGGTGGCGCACATTCCGCACCGTCCTCTTCCCCCTGATCCTGCCGGGAATCGCCGCGGGTTCGATCTTCACCTTCTCGCTCACGCTCGGCGACTTCATCACGCCGACGCTCGTCGGCGGCGCGGGCTCCGACTTCATCGGCAACGTCGTGTACCAGAACGTGGGGATCGCGAACAACATCCCGTTTGCGGCCGCGTTCGCGGTCGTGCCGCTGGTGATCATGGGCGTGTACCTGCTGCTCGCGCGGCGGATGGGGGCGTTCGAGGCGCTGTGATCGGCTCGTCTCGCATCAGCCGCATCGCGTTCGCAGTCTGGACGGCGCTGATCATGCTGTTCCTGTTCGTGCCGATCGCGATCATCATCGTGTACGCGTTCAACCCCTCGAACGTGCAGAGCTGGCCGCTGAGCGGGCTGTCGACGAAGTGGTTCTCCTCGACGTGGCACAACGCGGAAATGCGCCACGCGCTGTGGCTGTCGGTGCGCGCGGGGCTGCTCGCGGTCGCGATCGCGCTGCTGCTCGGCTCGGCGGCGGCGTTCGCGGTGCACCGCTTCCGCTTCTTCGGACGCGAAGCGGTCTCGTTCCTGCTCGTGCTCCCGCTGGCGCTGCCGGGAATCATCACGGGGATGGCGCTCAACTCGTTCTTCAGCTTCACCTCGACGACGCTGTCGCTGACGACGATCGTGATCGGGCACGCGACGTTCTGCATCGTCGTCGTCTACAACAACGTGCTCGCGCGGCTGCGGCGCACGCCGTCGTCGCTGATCGAGGCGTCGATGGACCTCGGCGCGGACGGCTGGCAGACGTTCCGCTACGTGACGCTGCCGGTGATCGCGACGGCGCTCGTAGCGGGCGGGCTGCTCGCGTTCGCGCTGTCGTTCGACGAGATCGTCGTGACGATCTTCACGGCGGGCGCGCAGAACACGCTGCCGATCTGGATCTTCGGGAACATCCGACTCGGGCAGCAGCTCCCGCAGGTGAACGTCGTGGTGCTGTTCGTGATCGCGATCACGCTCATCCCGGTCGCGCTCGCCGCGCGCCTCACGCGCGACACGGGCCTGCTGCGCGCGCCGGCGGCGGGCGCGAAGGCGCCGGCGCAAGCGGCAACCGCCCAGGCGCCTGCCTGAGCGCCGGCGCAAGCGCCAACCCCCCAGGCGCCGGCGTGCGCGCCGGCTAAATGCCCTCGGCCGCGCGGATCGCGAACGACGGCTCGACGGACTCCTGCCGCTGGCGCCACTCGGTGAGCGCCTGCAGCGAGCCGTCGATCACGCGGCCCAGGAACTCGGTGCGGTCGTTGACGTGCGGGAAAGCCATGTCCGGGACGGGCAGCTCGAGGAACTCGCACAGCGGCTCCCAGCCTTCGGTCGCGGTCCACACGAGCAGGCGCTCGGGCGGCACGCTGCGCCGCACCTCCTCGTTGTGACGCTCCATGCCGCCGATCAGCTGCTCGGGCGTCTCGTTGCCGGAGGCGAACGTGCCCTGCCCCTGCCACAGGAGCCGGTCGATCATGTCGACGAAGCCCTGCCACTGCGGGTTGACGTGGGCCTGCGCGCTCGAGAGCAGGCGGATCAGCGACTCGCCGTGGCGCACCGCCCAGACCGTCTCGCGCATGCTCGCCGCCCACGCCTGCGGCTCGCGCACGCTCAGCAGGACCTTCGCCTCGGGGTACACGTCGATCAGCTCGCGGTAGAAGTACCCGCCGGGCCAGTCGACGGTCGAGTTGTAGCCGGCGAAGACCTCCTCCCACGGGCCCTCGCCGTCGAGCGCGCGCTCCCAGAGCGCCGCCTGCTCGAGGTCGGCGAGCACGTCGACCATGTGGTAGCACGGTCCCAGCCCGAGCATTTCGAGCGCGATCTTCTGCGTCAGGGTGGCCGTGCGCGGCATGCCTGCTCCGATGAGCTTCATGGGCGTAAGTCACCTACCTCTCGCGGCTAGCGCTCGCCGTGCGAGGGCGCCGATCGGGTTGGGTCCGCTCCTCGACCAGCGCGAGCGAGCGCGTGATTGCGGCACTTTAGTCGAAACGGTAGGCTCCCGAGCCATGTCCGAGCTCTCGCCCGCCCTCTACCGCGCAGGATCGGGCGAGCCGGTGGTCCTCATTCACGGATTCACCGGGGCGTGGCACCATTGGCGGCCGGTGCTCGCGGACCTCGTCGCGCGCTACGAGGTGATCGCGCCGACGCTCGCGGGTCACGACGGCGGCCCGCCGTTTCCGGCGGGCCTGGAGATGACCTTGGAATCCGCGGCGGACTCCTTCGAAGCGCACCTCGACGAGCTCGGCGTCGGCACCGCGCACTTCGTCGGCAACTCGCTCGGTGGAGCGATCGCGCTGGAACTCGCCAAGCGCGGCCGCGCGCGTACGGTCGTCGCGCTGGCGCCGGCGGGCGGCTGGAACGACGGCGATCCGGAGCTCCAGCGGCTCGCGACCCTCTTCAGGCGCACGGTGCGCCTCGCTCGGTTGAGCGAGGGCCTCACCCGGCTGGTCGTACGGCGACCGAGCACGCGCCGCCTCGCATTCCGCGACGCGATGCGCCACGGCGAGCTCCTCTCGCCGGCCGAGGCGCTCGCGCTGTCGCGCGCGACGGCGCGCTGCGTGGTCGCGGATGCGGCGATCGCGGCGCTCGCGGCAGGCCGCATGGCGCCGCTGCGCGAGCTCGATCGCATCGCCTGCCCGGTGCTCGTGGCGTCGCCGCAGCACGACCGCATCCTCCCCGCGGAGCTGCACGCGCCGCGCTTCCGGCGCGAGATCCCGGGCGTGGAGGCGCGCACGCTCGCGGGCTGCGGTCACGTGCCGATGTGGGACGACACGCCGCTCGTCGTGAGCACGATCCGCGAGTTCGTCGAGCGCCACACGCACGCCGGCGCGGGCGCCGGCCCCAACGGCTACTCGCCCCAGACCGCCGGCGGCACGGTCCCGACGACGGCCTGATCGGCCGACTCAAGCACCACGCTCGGCCAGGTACGCGTCGACGAGCCGCTTTGGCGCGCGCGCGAGCCAGGCCTCGGTGATCAGCTCCTCGAGGTCGTCGCTCGCGATGCGGTCCAGGCGCGCGAGCACTGCGGGGTAGCCGTCGAAGTGGCTCGTCGTGAAGTACACGCGCGCGTCGTCGGCGAGCAGCGCCTCCTTTGCGACGAGGTGCTCGACGCGCGCGGCGAGGATCGGGCCGTCGGCGCGCTCGCCGCCGATCTCCTCGACTTCTTTCGCGCGCAGCGGGCGCTCCCACACGAACAGCTTGTCCTTGACGCGCCACTGCCGCCGGCCGCGCGAGAGGCGCTCGTCGGCCTGCGGCATCGACGTCGCGATCCGCTGGACGTCCTCCCAGCTCGCCATCTCAGGTTGCCCGAGTCGCCACTAGGGGAGCTGGATGTCCATCCCGTAGCGCGCGGCGATGCTCGCGATCGCCTCGAGGTCGGGCGCCTGGAGCATCGGCGGCGGGAGCTGGTTCGATGCGGCGGGTTCACCGGCCTCGGTGAAGAACTGCTCGATCCCGCCGGGCGCGTACGTGACGAGGATCCTCGACTCCTCGACCGGCTCGAAGTTCTCGAGCACGCCGGCGGGGATGTGGAAGATCGAGCCGGCGGCGCCGTCGAACACCTCGCCGGCGATGTGGTAGCGCAGCTTTCCAGACAGCACGTAGACGGTCTCGCTGCCGGGGTGGGTGTGCGGCGGCGGCCCTGCTCCGGCGGGCATCCACAGTTCCATGATCGTCATCGCGCCGTCGGTCTCCGCGGATGAGACCTTCACCTCGTAGCGTCCGCCCAGCATCCACACCGCGTCGCCCGCGCCCGCGGCCCGCACAACGGTTCCGCTCATGACTCCTCCTTACGAGAGATTAGATCCGCGCGCAACGTATCAGCGGCTCGGTCCGCGTCGCTAGGGTGTCGGCAGATGGAGATGCGCACGCTCGCCGGCACGGGTGTCCACGTGACCCCGCTGTGTCTCGGCGCGATGATGTTCGGCGCCTGGGGCGAGACCGACCACGACGCCTCGACGCGGATCATCCACCGCGCGCTCGACGCGGGCATCAACTTCATCGACACCGCCGACGTGTACTCGCGCGGCGAGTCCGAGGAGATCGTCGGCAAGGCGCTCGCCGGGCCGCGCCGCGACAACGTCGTGCTCGCGACGAAGTTCCACGGGACGATGGGAGATGACCCCAACGAGGCCGGAAACTCGCGTCGCTGGATGATGCGTGAGGTCGAGGCGTCGTTGCGGCGCCTGAAAACCGAGTGGATCGACCTCTACCAGGTGCACCGCTGGGACCCGTGGACCGATCACGAGGAGACCCTCTCGGGACTGACCGATCTCGTCGCGCAGGGCAAGGTCCGCTACATCGGGTCCTCCACGTATCCCGCCGCGCAGATCGTGAGGGCGCAGTGGGTGGCGCGCGAACGCGGGCTGCGGCGCTTCGTGTGCGAGCAGCCGCCGTACTCGCTGCTCGTGCGCGGCGTCGAGGCCGACGTGCTGCCCACGTGCCTGGAGCACGGCATCGGCACGATCGCGTGGAGCCCGCTCGCCGGCGGCTGGCTGTCCGGGCGCTGGCGCAAGGGCGCCGACGATCTCAGCTCGCGGCGCTCGGCGATGATCCCGCAGCGCTACGACCTATCGGTGCCGGCAAACCAGGAGAAGCTCGAGGCGGCCGACGCGCTCGCGGCGCTCGCCGAGGAGGCGGGGATGACGCTCATCCACCTCGCGCTCGCGTTCGTGATCAACCACCCGGCCGTCACCGCCGCGATCATCGGACCGCGCACGATGGAGCAGCTGGAGTCCCAGCTCGGCTCGCACGAGGTGAAGCTGGAGGCGGCAATCCTCGACCGGATCGACGAGATCGTCGCCCCGGGGCGCACGATCAACCCGACCGACGCCGGCTGGACGAACCCCGCGCTCGAGACCTCCGCGCGTCGCCGCTGAGTCCTCGCTGAGCCCTCGCTGGAACGCGCGCCGCGCCGCCTAGGCAAGCCGCGCGATTCCCACGACGAAGTGCACCGGCAGCTCGTCGGGTGTGTTGCCGGCGTCGATCAGGCCCCGCGCCTGCGCGAGCACCCCGTCGCGCTGCGCCTGCGGCATCGCCGCGATCCAGCTGAACGACGCGATCCAATCGGTCAGCCGCTCGACGCGCGCGGGCGCGCGCACGGTCACGCGGACCTCGCGCGGCTCGGCCCATCCGCCCGCGGCGCGCAGCGCGTCTCCCCACGGCGGCCCGTCGTGGAACGGGTGCTCGGGGCGCGAGGCGGAGACGAGCTGGCCGAGCTCGTGCGCCCACGACGCGCCGCTGAAGTCGGGCAACGTCGAGAGCACCGCGAGCCCGCCTCCCGGACGCAGCACGCGCCGGATCTCGGCGAGCGCTCGCTCCTGGTCGAACCAATGGAACGCGTCGGCGACCGTCACAGCGCTCACGGCTGCGTCCTCGAGCGGGATCGCCTCGGCGGTTCCCGCGCGTACGCGCCCCGCGCCGACGGTCGCCGCGAGGATCGCTCGCATCGGCTCCTGCGGCTCCACCGCGACGACGTCGAGGCCCGCGGCTACGAGCGCGCGCGTGAGCTTCCCGGTCCCGGCGCCGAGATCGAGCACCGGCGCGCCCGTGCGGAGCGACAGCTCGGCGCGGAGCGCGTCGGCGACCTCGGGCGGGTAGTCCGGGCGACCGCGCTCGTAAGCGTCGGCGACGCCGGCGAAGTTGGCGGCGAGCGGGTGCAGCGACATCCGCCGAAACCTAGCGCGCCGGCTATTCGACGGCGAGCGTCGCCTTCATGCCGCGCTGCTCGTGTTCGGGCAGCGAGCAGAAGAGCGTGTACGAGCCGGCGCTCATGTCGAGCGTCAGCTGGCGCATTTCTTCGGGGTGGGTGTTCGGCAGCGCGCCCGCGATTTCGCCCCTGGCGGTGAGGGTGAGGTTGTGTTCGTCCTGCCCGTGGTCGACGAACTGCAACACCACCTTCCCCGCGGGCACTTTGGTGCGCGACAGCGAGAAGCTCCACTCGACCGCGGTGACGAGCACGTGTGGCACGGACGGCGGCGCCGGCCCCGTGCCGCCTGGCGCTCCACCGGGCGATTCGCCCGGGGGGGCCGGCGGCTGGGACGGCGCGTTCGCCGCGCCCCCGCCGCCCGTGGCGGAGCCGCCGGGCGAGCCGGCGAGGGCGCTCGGTGTCGAGCGGTGGCTGCGATGCGACCGGCAGACCGTGCGCGCGCGCACGCCCCCCGCGCGCGCGGTGCGGGCGCCGGCGTGGCGGCGCGCGGAGGCGTGACGGCGGCAGGGCGAGGGCGAGTGCGCGCGGTGCGCGGCGGCGGCGAGCGCGACGGCGCCCGCGGACGCGAGCGCGAACGCGCACGCGGCGAGCGCGCCCGCGATCCGCCGAGCCCGCACGCTCACGTGATCAGCCCGGGCACCGTCCCGTAGACGCTCGGTCCTTCCAGGCCAGTGCCTGCTTCGGGGATCACGAGGCCGGCTTCGGTGCCGAACCACTGCGCGAGCAGAGCCGCGTACATCGCGCGGAAGTCACACGTGCTGACGAGGTTTTCGTTGGCGTCGAGTTTCGCGAGGCCGGGGAATTCGCCCACCATCTTGCCCTTGACGCGGCTGCCGATGAGAAACGCCGCGCCCGCGGCGCCGTGATCGGTACCCGACCCGTTTTCGCGCGGGCGCCGGCCGAACTCCGACCACAGCTCGATGAGCACGCGGTCGTCGAGTTTGCGCGCTTCGAGGTCGCGCTGGAACGCGAGCACCGCTTCGACGCTCTGGCCGAGGTTGGTCTTGAGCGTGCCGGCCTCGTCGGAGTGCGTGTCGTAACCGCCGACCGCGGGCAGCGCGACGCATTTGATCGGCAGCGCTTCGTCGGCGAGCATCGCCGCGAGGACCGCCAGCCGGACGGGGAACTCGCCGCCGTTTGTCGGATACGCGACGGGCGGCGTGAACGGCAGTTTGCCTTCTTTTTCGGCGAACGGGAGGACCTGGTTTCGGATGATGCTCGTGTCGAGCGAAGCCGCGCGCGCCTGCGCGAGCGCGGGGTTGGCCGCGGGCAGCGCGCCGAGCGCGCCGAAGGCTTCGAGCGCCGGCGCGGTCAGCGGTTCGTCGAGGCCGTACGCCCAGAAGCCGTAGTCGGAGGGCGACGAGAGCGCGGCCACCGGCACCTTCGTCGTCGCGAGCGCGGGCGCGAGGTCGTAGTCGAGCGAGAGGCCCTGAAGCGGGTTGCCTTCGTTGCCGGCGATGTCGAGGTAGCGGCCCATCCAGCCGGAGCGCGTCTGCGCGTTGAGCTCGCCGACCTCCCAGTAGTGGCGGCTCGTGAAGTGGCTCTGGTCGGGCGGGTCGTAGCCGATCGCGGGGAACACGGTGACCTTGCCTTCGGCGTGCAGCTGCGCGAGGCCCGCCGCCTGGGGGTGCCACATCAGGCGTTCGTCCTCGGTGAACGGCGCGCCTTCGCCCTCCGCTTTTGCGAGCGCGGGGCGCAGTTCGTGGTAGCGCGCTTCCTTCACCGGCGCGAGCACCGAGAGCGAGTCCCACCCGCCTTCCATGAAGATCGACACGAGCACCGGCTGTTTGGGGGGAGCTTCCGCGGCGGCTGCAGCGATGCCATCTTCCAGGTGACGCGGCGAGAGCGCGGCGGCGCCGTACACCGACAGCGCCGCGCCCGCCGAGCGCAACAGGAACGAGCGCCGGCTCATCCCTGTGCCGGCGGGGAGTGGCATGCCGCGCTCGATCGTCGGCAGGCCGCGGCCCGCGCGCGCGATGCCCGCGCGCAGCAGCCGGGCGCGGTTGAAGTCCTGACACGAGCACGCGCGCGCCACGTCAGCTCACCTGCATGTCCGGCGAGGTCGCGATCAGCATGCGCAGGGCGTTCTGACGGATCGCCCGGTAAGGGCTCTGCTGCCATTCGGCGATCGCGACGCCCTGCAGGCTCCTGTCGGCGAATTCGGCGATGCACGCGCTCGACGCGCCCGTGAGGTCGGGAGAGCTCCAGTAGCGCAACGCGTTCGCGAGGGCCGCGCCCGGTTCCTCGGTGGCGCTGTATTCGGGTTCGCCTTTACCCGGCCAGGGGTTCGCGTACGTCTTCGCGGTCGCGTACGAGGCGATTTCCCAGCGCGCGCGCGCGGTCGAGGTGTCGAGCCAGTGCGTGAAGTCCCAGCCGGAGACGTTCGGCGGGTAGAAGAGCTGCTGTCCCGCAGCGGCCGACAGCCACGCCCACGCGGTCGTGTCGATCGGGCGTTCGATCGCGCGCAGCAGGCCCGCGTTGTAGACGACCGGAGGGGTGACGAGCTGCGGGCCGTAGAGGAAGTCGGGGCTCTGCAGGATCGCCTCGACGACCGCGCGAATGCTGAGGCCCGAGCTCACGTACACGCCCTGCAGCGACGCAAGCGTCGCCGCGGAGGGCGGCGCGGGGACGAAGTAGCTCCACAGCTTGCCGACGAAGAACGAGGCGTGCAGCGGGTGGCTCACGCACAGTCTCACGGCGTCCTGCCAGGTCCAGTTGCCCGTCTGCCCGAAGACGGTCTTGTCGCTGCCGTCGTGGCGTTCGGGATCGAAGTGGAAGTTCTGAAAGCCTTCGCTTTCTGTCCATTCGGCCGTCCACCCGGTGAGGGCGCGCGCCATTTCGCGCACGTCGGTCTCGGTGTAGGCGCCGCGATCCGCGCCGAGCGAGAACAGCTCCATCATCTCGCGCGCGTAGTTCTCGTTGGGTTCGTCCTTGTCGTTGTAGATCCCGTCGAGGAAGATCAGCATCGCGGGGTCGGCGGTCACGGCGAGGAAGAGGTCGTGGAAGCTGCCGAGCGCGTGTTCGCGGAACAGCTGGTTCTGGTCGAGCATGCGGCCCTGGTTCGAGACCTTGGCGTTCGAGTTGGCAAACCAGTCGTGCCAGATGAACGTCATACGCTCGACGAGCTGCTGGTCGGAGCGCACCATGCGGTCGAGCCACCAGCAGTGGTCCTGCCCCCAAGCGTTCCGCGGTTCGAGCGCGTTGCCTTCGTCGTCGGTCGGCTCGGGTCCGTGCAGGACGGCCGCGCCGGAGGGGCGGGTGAGCGTGTACAACACCGCTTCGAGCGGCTGCCCGGCGAGCCCGTCCACCTCGCCGGGCGTCGGACCGAAGCCCGCGCGCCACAGCAGGCGCCGAGCCTGCGCTGCCGTGATCGGGTTGCCGACGGCGGGCGGCGGTGCGCTCGACGGCGGCGGCGGGTTGGACGCGATTGCGGGCGGTGCCGGCGCGCCCGGCAGTCCGGACAGGTGCTTGGCGGGCCGGCGCTTCTTCAGGTGCCGGCGACGATGACGGTGATGCTTGGCGTGGTGCTTTCCGGAGCGATGCTTGCCTGTCGACGGCCGAGACTCATGCGGCGCGTGGCGCGTCTGAGAACGCCCCGTCCCAGAGCTCATCTGATCTCCGCCGCGCGCCCGACCATGCGCCGAAGTTAGTGCCCGGACTACCCGCGCGCGAGTGCTCTAAACGTACGTCCTAGCCACGGTGCGGCCGCGCGCGCCCACGAGCGCCCGCAACGATCCCGGCCGCGCCGACGAGCACGAGGACGAGTGGCCAGCCGACGATGTGACTCGTGCGGCCGTGCCCGGACTGGACCCGCGTGAGCTGCGCGAGGACGCTCACGAGGAAGGCGAAGAGCCCGAGCCCACCGACGTAGCCGAGGCCGCGCGAGCGGACGCGCGAGCCGATCCACACGAGCGCAACGGAGGCGACGAGCAGATAGACGTCCCAGCCGAGGTGCTGGGCGCCGCTGAGGTGGTGCACGGGGCGCAGCAGCGAAGTGCGTTCTCCCGATCTGCTCGAGCTCGCCGTCACCACGGAGAGCGCTCCGAGGACGCCCGAGACGACGACGCCGATGATGCCGGCGGCGATCGCCGCGAGGCCGCCAGCGGTTGCCACCTCACTGGATCCGTTGGCGTCCGCGAGCGACAGTGCGGCGGCGACGCAGAAGAGGATCGCCGCGCCGGCGATGAGCAGCCAGCGGTAGGTGTCGGCGGAGGGGTGGTCGAGGATTTTCGACCACACGAGCAGCCACGCGGCGAGCGCAGACAGGCCCCCGAGGAGCGCCGCGTAAGTCACCTGCGAGCGCCTTACGGTGTAGGCGGCGAGCAGCGCCGCGACGGCGAACACCGCGGCGAGGTTGAGCGCGCTGTTTGTGCTCGCACCGATCCAGCGCAGGAACTCGAGCAGGACGACGGGCGAGAGCAGGATCGCGCTCACGGCGAGCACGGTCTGGTCGGGCTCAGCCGGGGCGCGCGCGGGCGAGCGCGCGAGCGCGAGCGCGTAGAGGACGACCGCGGGCACGAGCACGACGAGCAGCTGCGCGAAGGTTCCCCATTGGCCGTGCCCGGACTTGCGCGAGAGCAAGACGAGCGCGCCGACGGCCAGCAGCACGCCGCCAGCGCTTCTCATGAGGTCGGATGACGCGCGCACACGCGGCGGCACGGGCACACGATGCCGCGCCGGTCGGACGCCGCGGCGGCGACGCTATTGTGCGCAGGCGTGGCCGGCACGCCCACCGAACGGACCGTTGAGCGCGCGGCGGCGCTCACGCTGCTCGAGGAGTGGGTGCAGTCGGAGTCGCTGCGTCGCCACTGCCTCGCGGTCGAGGCCGCGATGCGCGCTCAGGCGCGCGCGCGCGGGGCCGACGAGGAGCTGTGGGGCGTCTGCGGTCTACTCCACGATCTCGACTACGACCGCTACCCGGACCCCGAGACGGGCCATCCGCGGATGGCGATGGCGGAGCTCGAGCGGCTGGGCTATCCGCCCGAGCTGATCCGCGCGGTGGGCTCGCACGCGGACTACCTCGGGATCGCGCGCGAGAGCGAGATGGAGCGCGCGCTCGCGGCGGTCGACGAGCTCAGCGGGTTCGTGCTCGCGTGCGCGTACGTGCGCCCGGAACGCCTCGAGGGGATGCGCGCGAAGTCCGTGCGCAAGAAGCTGGGGCAGCCGAGCTTCGCCGCGGCGGTGAGCCGCGAGGACATCGCGCGGGGGGCGCGAGAGCTCGGGGTCGAGCAGGACGAGCTGATCGAATCGGTGATCGCCGCGCTCGCGGGCGTGGCGGGCGAGCTCGGGCTCGCGCGCGAGGCGAGCGCCGATGCCGAGGCCGGCTGAGCGCGCGCGCCGGCCGGATCGCTCAGAGCCCCTGGTGCGGCCACTCGGGCGAGAGGTTCCCGGCCTTGAACGCGGCGGCCCCGAGCGTGTGCGAGTCGCGGCGCATGAACATCGAGAGCGTCATCTCGGCCTCGATGCGCAGGCGTTCCTCGAGCGTGCGGCCGACGCCGCGCATGATGCTCTCCTTGTCGCTGCGGATCGCTCCCTGGGGCAGCGCGGCGATCTCGCGCGCGAGCTCCTGCGCGCGCGCGAGCGCGTGGCCGCGCGGGACGATCTCGTTGACGAGCCCGATTCGTAGCGCCTCCTGCGCATCGATGCGCCGCCCGGTGATCACGAGCTCCATCGCCTTCGCGTACCCGACGACGAGCGGAAGGCGGACCGTCATGCCGTCGCCGCCGACGATGTTCCAGCGCCGCTCGAGCGCGCCGAACTCGGCGTTCTCGGCCGCGATGCGAATGTCGGCGAGGAGCGCCGTCTCGAGCCCCGCGGCGAACGCATAGCCGTTGACCGCGGCGATCACCGGCTTGAAGATGTCGGCCTTGCGCGTGTACCCGCACGCGCCGGGGCTGTTGTAGAGGCTCACGCGAAACGCGTCGTAGTCGCCGAGGCGCTCGAGGTTCGCTGCGTCCTGCAGATCCCAGCCGGCGCAGAAGGCGCTCTCGCCGGCGCCGGTGATGACGAGCACGAACGCTTCGTCGTCGTCGCGGAAGCGCTGCCACGCGTGGTGCAGCTCCTCGTTCATCGCGTGGTCGATCGCGTTGTGCTGGTCGGGCCGGTCGTACGTGAGCGTGACGACGTGGCCGGCGTGCTCGTAGGTGAGCGTCTCGTAATCCATCGAATCCTCCTCGTAGGGCGGAGGTGAAGTTCTAGCGAGAACGGGTCACGCGAACATCGCGCTCGCCGGGCGATCGCGAGCGGCGGTCCCGCGCTTTCGACGGCGCCGGGAAGGAATCGCGCCGAGAGGTGTTTATGGGGGAGCAGCTCCTAATTACCACTCCCCGAGAGAAAGGTACTTCATGCGCTCCGCGCCGCATCGAAGGCTTGCAGCCGGCGCGCGTCCGGAGACGCGGCCGCGACGCGGCGGGCCCCGGCCCGTTTCGCGCAGAC
>DATBCA010000053.1:0-3216 GCA_036270715.1 Solirubrobacteraceae bacterium | reverse complement strand
AGCTTCGCGAGCACGAGCGGGTCGTTGCGCTGACCGAAGCGGTGGAGGTTGTAGACGAGGCCGCCGAGGTCGCGGTAGGCGAGCTCGCGTGCCTTGCGCAGGAAACGTGCGCGGCGACGCACGCGGCCGCGTGCGCGGAAGCCGGCGCCTGGCTCGGCGGCGGGTTCGACGCTCGCGCCGGCGGGCTGCTGCGCGTGCCCGGGGGGAGAAGCGGTTGACTCGTCCACGGAAAATCATGCTATCTGCCGCGCCCGCTCGCGGCGCGCCATGCCTCGGCGACGCGCTCCGCCATCGCGACGGCGGAGTAGCGCATCGCGCGCTCACGCCCCTCGACGCGCGGGTCGGGCGCGCGCACGTGCGGTGCGAGCGCTTCGCTCCAGCGCCGCAGCTCAAACGGCTCGCACAGCGTCCCCGCGATGCCGGCGAGGGCCTCCGCGTGTATGCCGACCGGCGTCGCGAGCACGGGAACGTCGCACGCGAGCGCCTCGATCGCCGCGAGGCCGAAGCCCTCGCGCTCGGACGGCACGACCACGGCGTTCGCCGCGTTAACCCACAGCGGAACGCGCTCCGGGTCGACGCCGCCGAGCGCCAGCAGCTCGGCACCCGCGTCGCGGGCGAGCTCGACCGCGCGATCGTGGCGCTTCTCGGGGCGCGCGGGGTCGGCGGGGAACAGCACGTACGGCCGCTCGGCATCGAGTCCGAGCTCGCGGCGCGCGTGCACTCGCGGGAGCGCCACGAAGCGCTCGACGTCCGCGCCGCACGGCAGGACGCGCGCACGCGCGCGGGAACGCCGCGGGAGCGCGGCGACGAGCTCCGCGGACACCGTGGCGACGAGGTTCACGAGCGGGAGTGCCGCCAACGTCGCGACGCGCGTTCGCGGATGTGCGAGGTCGGTGCCGTGCAGCGTCAGCGCCCGTACGCGCGCCTGCACCGCGAACGCCGGCCACGCCGTGAGCCCGAAGTGCGCGTGCACGACGTCGAATGCCGCAGCTCGGGCCGCCGAGCTGGCGCGCGCGCCGGACGAGCGCGCTCGCGCTCGTTCGCTCGAGAGCCGGCGAAGGTCGGCCGCCGCGCGCACGAGCGCGCGCGGCCCGGGGGCGAACTCGAACAGCTCGACGTCGACTCCCTCCAGGCGTCGCAGCGCGGCGGCCTGGTCGCGGACGAAACTTCCGCGCTCGGGATGCGCGGCGTCGGGAAGCATGTTCGAGACGACGAGCGCGCGCACGTGGCGTGAGACCGTAGCGCTCTGGAATGATGGCGCGCGTGGCAACCGAGGGAGCGGACGCGCGCGGGAAGCGCAATCGCCCGATCGGCGTGTTCGACTCGGGCGTCGGCGGGCTCACGGTCTTGCACGAGCTGCTGGTCGCGCTGCCGCACGAGGACTTCCTCTACCTCGGCGACACCGCGCGCTTTCCGTATGGCGAGCGCTCGCCGGAGGAGCTCACCGGGTTCGCGATCGAGATCGCGCACGAGCTCGTCGAGCGCGGCGCGAAGCTGCTCGTCGTAGCGTGCAACTCGGCGACCGCCGCCGCTCTGCCGCGATTGCATGAGCACGCGCGCAGCGCGTGGGACGGCGTCGAGGTGCTCGGCGTCGTGCGCCCCGAGGCCTTGCAGGCGGTCGCGGCCACGCGCACCGGCCGCATCGGTCTGCTCGCGACGCCGACCACCGTCGCGAGCGGCGCGTACGAGGAGGCGGTCGGCGCGGTCGACCCGCACGTGACGCTGCACGCGATCGCCTGCCCGGAGCTCGCCTCGATCATCCAAACGGGACACCAGTTCGACGACCGCGCCGTGGATACGGTCCGCGAGTCGTGCGCGCCGCTGCGCGCGGCGGAGGTCGACACCGTGATTCTCGGCTGCACGCACTATCCAGTCATCAGTCCTCTGCTTCAACGGTTACTCGGGCCGGGGGTGACGCTTGTGAGCTCCGGCGCCGCGGTCGCGCGGCAGGTCGAGCACATCCTCTCGACGCGCGAGATCGGCAACGGCGGCGCGGACGAGGGCGACTACCGGTTCCTGTGCACCGGCGACGTGGGCGCCTTCCGCGAGCTCGGCACGCGCTTTCTGCAGATGCCGCTCGGCGACATCGAGCGCGTCGACCTCGCGAAGCCGGCGGCGCGCGCGTGAGCGAGCGCAGCTACTCACGCGCACCCGACGCGCTGCGTCCGACGACCATCGAGCCCGGGTTCGTGCGCACGGCGACGGGCTCCGCGCTCATCTCCGTGGGTGAGACCCGCGTGATCTGCACCGCCTCCGCCGAGGAGAGCGTGCCTCGCTGGATGGCCGGCCGTGGCGACGGCTGGGTGACCGCCGAGTACGGCATGCTCCCCGCCTCCACCGGCTCGCGCAAGCAGCGCGACATCACGCGCGGGCGCCAGGACGGGCGCACCGTCGAGATCCAGCGCCTGATCGGCCGCTCCCTGCGCGGTGTCATCGACTTCTCGGCGCTCGGCGAACGAACGCTGTACCTCGATTGCGACGTGCTGCAGGCGGACGGCGGCACGCGGTGCGCCTCGATCACCGGCGCGTACGTCGCGCTCGAGCTCGCGTGCGAGCGTCTACGCGCCGACGGCCTGCTGGAGCGCTCGCCGCTCACGGGCTCCGTCGCGGCGGTCTCGTGCGGGATCGTCGGCGGAGCGGCGCTGCTCGACCTCGACTACTCCGAGGACTCGACCGCGGAGGTCGACGCGAACGTCGTCATGACCGGGGAGGGCGGTCTGGTCGAGGTTCAGGCGACGGCCGAGCGCACGCCGCTCTCGCGCGCGCACCTCGACGAGCTGCTCGCGCTCGCTGCGCAGGGGATCGCCGAGCTGCGCGTCGCGCAGGAGCGCGCCGTCGCGAGCGTCGCGGATGGAGCGAGCGGCGACGGCGACGCGACTGCGGATGCGGAGCCGGCCGGCAGTTGAAGCTGCTGCTCGCGACGCGCAACGAGCACAAGCGCCGCGAGTTCGCGCGCCTGCTCGATGCGTGGCAGGGCAGCGTCCACGCGCGGCTGCTCGAGTTGCCCGCGGGCGTGGAGCTGCCGCCCGAGCACGGTGCAACGTTCGCCGCCAACGCGCTGCCCAAGGCTCGCGCGGCGGCGGCGGCAACGGGCTCGGTGAGCATCGCCGACGACTCCGGCATCGAGGCCGCGGCGCTCGGGGGAGCGCCGGGCGTGCGCTCGGCCCGCTACGCCGGCGAGCACGCGTCGGACGCCGAGAACCTCGACAAGCTGCT
>DATBCA010000052.1:0-4607 GCA_036270715.1 Solirubrobacteraceae bacterium | reverse complement strand
TGCGCGCTCGCCGGCACGTACCGCAACCCGTACACGAACCCCGAGCGCTACATCAGCATCGTGCTCGAGGGGCTGCGCACGGACTCGCGGCCGCGACCCAAGCTACCGCCGGTCGCCGCGGCGTAGACGCTGGCGCCGCGGGCGCGCGGCGCGCACCCTCACGGGCTCCCTGCTGGCGGATGCTCACGCGCCCAGCGAACGATCCTCCCCGAGCCCGCGATCACGTCGCCGCCGAACGACTTGCCGTCCATGCAGGCGTAGAGGATCACGCCGCCGGCGGTTGCGCCAGCGCCGGCGCGGGCCGCGCGACGCTCGCGGCGTCGCACTGACCGGCGCCTTCCGCGCTATCGGCGCTCGAGGGATGCGCTGGGAGCAGCAACGCGGCCGCGATCGCGCCCGCGGCGGCGACGCCGCCCGCGACCAGGCAGCCGACCGAGAGGCCGCGGATGAAGGCCGATGTCGCGGCGCCGGTGATCGCCGCGCCGAGCGCGTGCGCGCCCGAGGCGCTCGCGTGCTGCGCGAGCGTGAGCGCCGCGCCGACCGAGGTGTGCGCGGCGCGGGCCAGCCGTGCGGGAGTGTGCGCCGGCAGCAGTGCGGACAGTCGGCTGCCGTAGAGCGAGGCGTACACGCTGCCGATCACGGCGACCCCGAGCGTGCCGCCCAGCAGCCGCGTCGCGTCGTTGACCGCCGAGCCCACGCCCGCCTTTGCGCGCGGCACCACGCCCATGATCGCCTCGGTCGCGGGCGCGCTGGTGAAGCCCATGCCCACCCCGTACACGACCATCTGGGCGGCGAGCGTCGCGTAGTGCGTCGTCGCCGACGCCGTCGCCACCCACGCGTAGAACGCCGTCACGAGCGTGAGCCCCGACGCGACGACGACCTTCGTGCCGAAGCGCACCGCGAGCTTCGTGCCGAGCACCGACGCGACGCCGACGGAGCTGGCGACGGGGAGCAGGTGCACCCCCGCCGAGAGCGGGCCGTAGTGCTTGATGAACTGGAAGTACTGCGTGATCAGGAAGATGAACCCGAACAGGGAGAAGAACGCGACCGTCACCGAGCCGCTCGCGGCCGTGAAGCGCGGGTTACGGAACAGGCTCACGTCGAGCATCGGTTCGCGCGCGCGCAGCTCCCACACGATGAACGCGGCCAGGAGCGCGGCAGCGCCGGCGAACCCGCCGAGTGTGCGCGCGCTCGACCAACCGTGGTCGGGCGCCTCGATGATCGTGTAGATCAGCAGCGCCATCGCCGCGGTCGAGCCCGCGAACCCCGGCAGGTCGGCCCGCGGCGCGCTCGCGTCACGCGACGTCGGCACGTAGGCCGCGACGAGCCCCGCAGCGAGTGCAGCGACGGGGGCCATCGCGAAGAAGATGCTGGTCCAGTCGAAGCGCTCGAGCAGCCAGCCGCCGACGATCGGACCGAGCGCTATCGCCACACCCGCCGTCGCGCCCCACAGCCCGATCGCACGCGCGCGCTCGGAGCGCTCGGTGAATACGTTCGAGATCAGCGACAGCGTCGCGGGGAAGACCATCGCCGCGCCGAGCCCCATAACGCAGCGGTCGGCGATCAGCTGGCCGGGCGTCGAGAGCGTGCCCCCGACAGCGCTCGCCGCACCGAACACGAGCAGCCCCGCAAGCAGCATCCCCTTGCGCCCAACGCGATCGGAGATGCTGCCGCATGCGAGCAGCAGCGCGGCGAACACGAGGTTATACGCGTCGACGACCCACTGCAGCTGGCTGTTCGACGCGTGCAGCTGGCGAACCAGCGTCGGCAGCGCGACGTTCACGATCGTCGTGTCGAGGTTGATCGCGAAGGCGGCGAGAAGGATCGCGGCAAGGATCAGGCGCTTGCGGCTCATCCGAGGGCGAGTTCTAACGCGCTAACTTTACTTTGTCAAGTTATTCGACAATATTGTCAACCAGACGCTACACTACACCGCATGTCGAAGCGCTCCTACGGTCAGTACTGCGCGGTCGCCAAGGCGCTCGACGTCGTCGGCGACCGCTGGACGCTGCTGATCATCCGCGAGCTCCTGCTCGCGGGACCGCGCCGCTACACCGACCTGCGGAACGCGCTTCCCGGGATCGCGACGAACCTGCTCGCCGAGCGCCTGCGCGGGCTCGAGGATGAGGGCGTCGTTCGCAGCGAGGCCGCCCCGCCCCCCGTCGCGACCACCCTGTACGGCCTCACCGAGCGCGGCCGCTCGCTCGAGCCGCTCGTGCGCGAGCTCGGGCGCTGGGGCGTGCCGATGATGGCGGCGGGACCTGCCGAGGGAGACGCGTTCCGAAGCCACTGGCTGTCGTTCCCCGTGAGCGAGTTCCTCGCCGATAGAGACCCGCATGGCCCGCCCGCCACGATCGAGCTGCGCACGGGGGAGCAGGCGGTCACCGTGCGGGCGCGCGGCGGGTCGGTGGAGCTTGTGCAGGAAGCCTGCGAGCACCCCGACCTCGTGCTGAGCGCCGTCCCGCGCGTGATCGTGGGGGTGCTCGCGGGCGCGCTCGACCTCGCGCAGGCGCGAGCTCTCGGCCTCCGGGCGGAGGGCGATGAGGCGCTGCTGCAGCGGGTCGCGCCGGCTGCTCCGGTGATCTCCGCGTAGCGCGCGCGCCGCGTGGCGGCGTCGTACAGTCATCGCGATGGCGTCCACCGCAAGCGCATGGCTTCAACCGCCGCGCCTGCGGACGCTGGACGAGGAGGACGACGAACGCCACGCGACGTGGTTCGAGCTGTTCTTCGACCTCGTGCTCGTCGCGGCGGTGTCGCAGCTCGCGGCCGCGCTGAGCCGCGAGCCGACGGTTGACGGATTCCTGCGTTTCGCCGGGCTGTTCGTCCCGATCGGGTGGGCGTGGGCGGGATTCACCTTCTACGCCAACCGCTTCGGCACCGACGACGTCATCTACCGGCTCGTCAAGGCGCTCGCGATGCTCGCGATCACCGCGCTCGCGGTCAGCGTCCACTCGGTCATGCGCGGCGGCCACGGCTCGGTCACGTTCGCCCTCTCCTTCGTCGCCACGAGGATCTGCCTGCTCGCCCTCTACGCGCGCGCGCGCCGGCATGTCAGCGGCCCGGGCCGCGGTCTTATCGACATCTACCTCGCCGGCTTCTCGGCCGGCGCGGCGGTGTGGCTGATCTCGATCGCGGTCCCCGGCCCCGCGCGCTATTGGATGTGGGCGGGCGCGCTCGCCTTCGAGCTGATGCTGCCGGCGCTCGCCTGGAGGCTGCTCGGGTCTGCGGCGGTGAACGCCTCGCACATAACCGAGCGCTACGGGCAGTTCTTCATCATCGTCCTCGGCGAGGCGGTCGTCGCGGTGGTCGCCGGCATCGCCGGCACCCACTTGGGCGCGGCGGCGTTCGCGCTCGCGACGTGCGGCCTCGCGATCGGGTTGTGCCTGTGGTGGATCTACTTCGACCTCGCCGACACCTCGGTCGTCGGGCGGGGGCTGCTCGGCCTGGTCTTCGTCTACGCGCACTTTCTTTTGCTCGCGGGCGTCGCGGCGGTAGGCGCGGGAATCAAGATCGCGATCACGCACGCGAATGCGCCGTCGCTCGGCGCCGGCGCGCGCTGGGCGATCTGCGGCGGACTGGCGCTCTACCTGCTCTCGCTCGCGCTACTGCACATCGCCGCCGAGTGGACGTCGCTGCGCGACCGCGCGTTCATCGGCCGGCTCGTCAGTGCCGCCGTCGTGATCGTGCTCGCAGCTGCCGGCGGCGGGCTCGCGCCCGTCGCCTTCGCGGCGATCCTCGCCGCGATGCTGATCGCGCAGCTCGCGCTCGAGCTCGCGACGTACCCACTCGGCGCGTCGAGCGTTTGGGTGCCGGCGACGACGCCGCTCGAGGCTCCGCGACCCGTAGCTCCCTGACCGCTGGTCCGCGCCGGAGCGAAGCATGCTGTCGAGCGCGCGGCCAAGCCGAGCGTTTCGTCGAGCCCTGCGCGGGGCGGCCACGTCGCGCTAAGGGGCTACGAGCGGCTCCTCGTGCGGCTCCACCGCCGGAGATCCGTACTCCTCGTCCTCGCCGGGGTATTCCTCGTCTTCGTCGGGCAGGAAGTCCGGATCGTCCGGGTCCTCGTGAGGAGGTGCGATCGGCACGTCGTCGGGGTCTCGCGTCTCGAGGCGCCAGCGATGAGGAGAGAGCTCGACTTCGTCGAGCATTGCAGCTCGTATACGCATCGTGGATCTCCTTTCGGACCTGCCGCTTCTCTACCCGCGCGGCGGTCGCACAAACCGCCGCGGCAGCGGCATAGGTGCGCGCGGGTGCGGGTACGTAGTTGACAGGCCGAGAGTCGCGAGGTTGATGTTGAGACTGCCGCAAGCCATCGCCGAAGAGCCACTCCAGGACCCGCGCGTCGAGCTCGACGCGCAGCAGGTCGCGCTGCTCGATGTCTTGCGCCGGAGCGGCGATCAGCAGGCGAGCTTCGCCGAGCTGCGTGCTGCCGGCGTCGAGTTCCCCGCGAGCATCGCCGAAGAGCTCGAGCTGCTGGGGTTGCCGCTCGAGCGCTGCTCGCTGCGAAGCGGGGGCTCCAGCTCGCCGGGGGTGCGCCTGTGCTCGCGCGAGCGCCCCGCCGGAGCCGCCGGGGCCCCCGCGCCCGAGCCGGTCGCCGCGCCGCGCTCGTG
>DATBCA010000051.1:0-2967 GCA_036270715.1 Solirubrobacteraceae bacterium | reverse complement strand
GGCCCGCTCCGGCCCGCCGGCCCGCCGTCCGCCGCCCCGAGGGGCGACGGATCGTTGTTTCCGCGACGAGGTGCCGCGCGCGTGCGCGCGTGCGTGCGTGCGTGCGGGTCAGTACTCCTGGCGCGCGCCCGACGCGTCGTTGTAGCGGTTGCTGTAGGGCCGGCGTCCAATCAGCCCGTCGCGGCCGGCGCGCTGGCCCAGGCCGAGCGCAACTGCGATGACGGTTGTGACGAAGATCGCTATCAACATTGCTTGGTCGTCCTTCCGGTTGACGTTGCCCTCTGCCTCCGCCACGCATCCATTGAGCCACGACTCCGCGCGCGTCTGTGTGAGGTCGCTCACACCCGCAACGCCGCGTTCACATCCGACGGCGGCCAGATCGCGTCAAACCGCGCCATAGCTATCGTTCGCGCGCGTGGCAGCGCCCGTGCCCATCGCCGTGCTCGTCTCCGGCGCCGGCTCGAACCTCGAGGCGCTGCTCGACACCGTCCACACGCGCGAGGCCGAGATCGTGGCAGTCGCCTCGAACGTCGCCGACGCGCCCGCGCTCGAGCGCGCGCGCGCCCGCGACGTGCCCACCGCGGTCTTTTCCGCCGCCGATCACCGCTCGCGCGAGCAGCGCGATCGCGCGCTCGCCGACTGGCTGCTCGAGCGCGGCGCGCGGTTCGTCGTGCTCGCCGGCTACATGGAGCTGCTCGGCGACGTCTTCCTCTCGCGCTTTCCTCGCGCCGTCATCAACGTCCACCCCTCGCTGCTTCCCGCCTTCCCCGGCCTGCGCGCCGTGGAGCAGGCGCTCGCGTACGGCGTGAAGGTGTTCGGTGTCACGGTCCACTTCGTCGACTCGGGCGTCGACACCGGGCCCGTGATCTTCCAGCGCGCCGTCGAGCTCCCGGATGCGCGCACGCCCGAGGAGGTGCTCGCGGTGCTCCACCCGATCGAGCACCAGCTGCTCGCCGACGCCGTGCGCCTGTTGGCGCAAGGTGCGCTCGAAATCGACGCGCAAAACCCGCGGCGCGTCTCGGCCGGTCCCTCCGCGGGGTAGGCTGATGACGATGCTCTCAGAGAAGGATCTGCCGGCCGCGGACGCGCGCCCTGAGCACGTATTCGACGGCCGCGTCGAGCGTGCCGAGCCCGGCGAGGTGACGGTCCGCCGCGCGCTGCTCTCCGTCTCCGACAAGGCCGGCATCGTCGAGTTCGCGCGCGGCCTCGACGAGCTCGGCGTGCAGATCGTCTCCACCGGCGGCACCGCGCGCGAGCTCGCCGGCGCCGGTCTCGAGATCCGCAGCATCGAGGACTTCACCGGGTTTCCCGAGATCATGGACGGGCGCGTGAAGACGCTGCACCCGCGCCTGTACGCGGGTCTGCTCGCACGGCGCGATGACGACGCGCACCTCGAGGCCGCCGCCGAGCTCGAGATCGAGCCCGTCGACCTCGTCTGCGTCAACCTCTACCCGTTCGAGCAGACGCTCGCGCGCGGCGACGCGAGCGAGGAGGAGGTCGTCGAGAACATCGACATCGGTGGCCCGACGATGATCAGGGCGGCCGCGAAGAACAGCGACTTCGCCGCCGTCGTCGTCGATCCGGCCGACTACGAGTCGGTGCTCGCCGAGCTGCGCGAGAGCGCCGGACGGCTGTCGCTCGAGACGCGCACGCGCCTCGCCGCCAAGGCGTTCGCGACGACGTCGCGCTACGACGCGTCGATCTCCACTTGGTTCACGCAGCGCACCCACGACCCTGCCGACGGCTTTCCGCCCTCGTGGCGCGACGCGTACGAGAAGGTCACCGACCTGCGCTACGGCGAGAACCCGCACCAGCGCGCCGCGTTGTACGCGCGCGTCGGCTCGCCGACGCACCTGCTCGAGGGTGTGAGCCAGCTTCACGGAAAGGAGCTCTCGTTCAACAACCTCCTCGATCTCAGCGCCGCGCGCGAACTCCTCGAGGAGTTCGACGCGCCCGCTTGCGTGATCGTCAAGCACAACAACCCCTGCGGCTGCGCGGTAGCGGACGCGGGCGTCACCGCTTACGAACGTGCCTTCGCCTCCGACCCGCTCAGCGCCTACGGCGGCGTCATCGCGGTCAACGCGCCCGTCGATCGCGTGTTCGCGAACGAGCTCTCGAAGCAATTCATCGAGGTGCTCCTCGCTCCGCGCTTCGACGCCGACGCCCTCGAGGTGCTCGAGGAGAAGAAAAATGTGCGCTTGCTCGAGCTCCCAGAGTGGCCCCCGCGCAACCTCGAGGTCGAAGGCAAGCCCGTCATCGGCGGCCAGCTCGTGCAGACCCGCGACGTCGTCACCGAGACGCGCGCCCAGATGCGCGCGATGGGCTCGAAGGAGCCGACCGACGCGGAGTGGCGGGACCTCCTGTTCGCCTGGACCGTCTGCCGCCACGTGCGCTCCAACGCCATCGTCATCGCCGCGCGTGGCGCGACCATCGGCATCGGCGCCGGGCAGATGAGCCGCGTCGACGCGGTCCGCATCGCGATCGAGAAGGCACGAACGTTCCAGCCCGACCTGCTCGCCGGCGCCTCGCTCGCCTCCGACGCCTTCTTCCCGTTCGCCGACGGGCCCGAACTCGCCATCGAGGCCGGCATCACCGCGATCATCCAGCCGGGAGGCTCCGTGCGCGACGACGCCGTCGTCGCCGTCGCCGGCGCCGCGGGCGTCGCGATGGTCGCGACGGGCGTGCGCCACTTCCGCCACTGACACGTCCGGCGGCGAATTCGCCGTCTTCGGGCGCGCACCGGGCGCGGTCACGGAAACGTTCACCTCCGGCGGCCTCTCCCAGAACGAAGGCGTGCTCTGGACGGGCACTCCCCACCAGGGCGTCGAACTGCTGATGAGGGTCACCGAGCAGCCGGAAGAATGAGCGCGGGGCGCGGGTCGGTCGCAGACGGGCCGCTCGCCGCGGGCGCCACATCTTCGAAGCAGGACCTGAAAGCCGCGCCCCTGGGCCGGGATGCCACCTGGG
>DATBCA010000050.1:0-3176 GCA_036270715.1 Solirubrobacteraceae bacterium | reverse complement strand
GTCGGCGATCTCGACGAGCCGCGCGTTCGGCAGGAGCTCGACGAGCCGGCGGCCGTGCTCGGGGCGCTGCACGCGGTCTTCCGGCGTCCACACGACGAGCGCCGGCTTGGTGAAGTTGCGAAGTCCCTCACACACCGCGAGCATGTCGCGCCGGCGCGCCGCGCGCGCGTAGCGGCCGAGATCGCGCCGCACGCCGCGCTCGCGCAGCGAGCCCTGCAGCCAGCCGTCGACGAGCTCGTCGGGGAGCGGGCGCTTCGACATCCATCCGAGCGCGATTGGCAACCGCCGTAGCCGGCGGATGCGGAGGGCTTGCATGGCGATGTAGATGCCGCCGGGAACAAACGCCATGAGGCGCATGTTCTTGCCCGGGAGGCCCGGCGGATAGTTCTCGAACGCCTCGCACGAGGAGATCACCAGGCGCGCGACGCGCGGAGGCTCAGCGCCCGCGAGCGCCAGCGCCGCGGCGTGGTCGTTCTGGACCAGCGTCACCTCGCGCAGATCCAGGCGCTCGAGGAGCTCCGCGACCATGCGCCCGTAGCCGCTCAGCGTGAGGTCGGCGTCGGCTCGCATCGGCCTGCGGTGAGCTCCCAGCGGAAGGGTCGGCACGATGCACCGGTACTCGCCGCGCAGCTCGTCCACCAGCGGATCCCACACCGTGCCGTCCATCACCAGGCCGCCGAGGAGCACAAGCGCGGGGCCGCTGCCGCCGGTGTCCTCGTAGTCGATCACGCCTGCAGTCAGCTCGAGCTCGGGCATCGTGTCTGCTCCTCTAGATAGATCGCTCTAGTGGCGCGGGAGCCTATCATTACGACGATGCCCGCGCAGACGAAGGAGCGACTCGTCGAGACGGGCGCCGACCTCTTCCGCCGCCAGGGATTTTCGGGCACCGGCGTCAAGCAGATCGTCGCCGAAGCGAGCGCTCCCTTCGCCTCGCTCTACCACTTCTTTCCCGGCGGCAAGGAGGAGCTCGGAGCCGAGGTCATCCGCTGGTCGGGCGCGCGCTACGCAGAGCTGATCGACCTGTTCTTTGTCGCGGGAGCCGATCCCGTGACCGCCACGAAGGACTTCTTCGCGGGCGCCGCGGCGACGCTCGCGGAGACCGACTACGTCGACGCGTGCCCGATCGCGACCGTCGCGCTCGAGGTCTCGAGCACGAGCGAGCCGATGCGCGAGGCGTGTGCCGAGGTGTTTGAGAGCTGGGTCGCGCGCACCACCGAATGCCTGCGCGGCGCGGGCGTGCCGCGAGCGCGCGCGCGATCGCTCGCGCTCGCGATCCTCGCCTCGCTCGAGGGCGCGTTCGTGCTCGCGCGCGCGTCGCGCAGCGTCGAGCCGATGCACGCGGCGGGCGACGCCGCCGCGGCGCGAGTCGCCGAGGCGCTCGCGCGGTGAGCGGGCTCGCGGAGTGGTGGGCGCAGGGCGAGCGCGTCGCGCTCGAGCTGCGCGGCGCCCGGCGCTCGATCTTCACGCTCCGCCTCGGCGAGGGTCCGTCGATGACGCTCCTGCACGGCTTTCCGAGCTCCTCGCACGACTGGGCGAAGGCCGCGCCGGCGCTCGCGAGCGCGCACTCGCTGCTGCTGTGCGACTTCCTCGGCTTCGGCGCCTCCGACAAGCCCGCCGACCACGAGTACTCGCTGCTCGAGCAGGCGGACCTCGTCGAGGCGCTGTGGGCGCGCGCGGAGATCGAGACGACGACGCTCGTCGGACACGATTACGCGGTCTCGGTCGTGCAGGAGCTGCTCGCGCGCGAGGCCGAAGGGAGGCTCTCGGTCGACCTGCGCGCGGTGCACCTCCTGAACGGCGGCCTGTACCCCGACATCCACCGGCCCGAGCCCGCGCAGCTCGCGCTGCTCGACCCCGAGCAGGGACCGCGGCTGAGCGAGCTCCTCAACGAGGAGCTCTTCACCCAGGCGCTGCGGCCATCGTTCGCCGAGAGCTACGACGCCGCCGCCGACAGCGCCGACATCTGGGAATCGACCCACCGTGGCGACGGGGAGCGAATCGCGCACCGCCTGATCCGCTACATCAGCGATCGCAAGGAGAACGAGGAGCGCTGGGTGGGCGCGCTCGAGAGCACGCTCGTGCCGCTCGCGTTCACGTGGGGGATGCTCGACCCGATCTCGGGCGCGCACATGGCGCAGCGGATCTCCGAGCGCCGTCCCGACGCGCCGCTGCTCACGCTCGACGACGTCGCGCACTGGCCGATGCTCGAAGCGCCGCGCGCGGTCGAGCGCGCGATTCTCGCTCAGCCGTAACGGCCGAGGCGCGCGTGAGCGCGGGAGGAGACCCGAGACCGGGCTAGGCGATCCGCGCAACCCTGTTTCGTGCGCCGACGCCGCGGGTAGAGCGCGCGGAAAGCGAGCAACGGCAACGGTGACTCGTTGCCGGCAAGGAAGTTGCTCGCACCAACGAGAGGAGACACATGAGGCAAGCCAGGCTGGTGGCATCCCTCGCGCTCACCGTCGCCGTCGCCTTCGTCGCGACGGCCGGTCCGGCAAGCGCAGCTCAGAAAGGCAAGCTGTCGGGAGGGAATTGCTTTGTCGAAGGCAAGGCGAAATTCTCGCCCGCGCTCAGCGGCAATCAGGCGAAGGGGGTCGCGTACAGCTTCGTGAACGGGCCCGCCGCCGCGAAGCACCAGGGGAGCGAATCGCTTCTATGTAGTGGTACGGCTACGGGCAAAGAAACCAACGCCAAAGGCGAAGTGGTGCCCGTGTCATCGACCGGTCCCTGGAAAGGGATCTCGGCGGCCGTGACGGGGGGCAAAGGCAACCTCTCCTGTGCGCTCGAGCAAGACGAAGGCGGTGCGACGAGCACGATCAAGCTGCAGGACGCGAAAGCCGGCGGGAAAGAATGGGAATTCACGTCGAGCTTTACGTTCGCGTCGCTCCCGACGGCGCTCTTCCCGGTCGGTGAAATCGAAGTCAAGCTCGCGAGCACGGAAGGAACGGCGAGCGGCTTTGCCAACTTCACCGAACCCGGTACGCCCGAAGAAAAAGCTGCCGTGCCCGCAAACTGCGGCGCGGGTACCGCCAGCGAACTGTCCTTTGAAACCGCCAAGGACGAAGTGCCCGGGCGCGCGCCGGTCGTCGGCATCGCAGGGACCATCGGCACGGAATAGGGGTCGAGGCCGGCCTGTAATAGAGGGAGAGGGCCGCGGCGCAACCGCCCCGCGGCCCTCT
>DATBCA010000049.1:0-10343 GCA_036270715.1 Solirubrobacteraceae bacterium | reverse complement strand
AGCGGATCGGCTCCCACCACCAGGCGCTCTCGCGGTACCACGCGACGGTCTGCGCGAGCCCCTCCTCGAACCGCACGGCGGGGCTCCAGCCGAGCTCGCGGACCTTCGCGGAGGAGAGCGAGTAGCGGCGATCGTGGCCGGGACGGTCGCGCACGTGCTCGATCTGCGAGTCCCGCGCGCCGGTGAGCTCGACGATCCGCCGCACGACCTCGATGTTCGCGACCTCGTCGGGCCCGCCGGCGTTGTAGACCTCACCGGCGACGCCGTGCTCGAGCACGTGGCCGATCGCGCGCGAGAAGTCGGTGGAGTGGATCCAGTTACGCACCTGCATGCCGTCGCCGTACACCGGCAGCGCGTCGCCGTGCAGCGCGTTCAGCACCATCAGCGGGATGAGCTTCTCGGGGTACTGGTAGGGGCCGTAGTTGTTCGAGCCGCGGCAGATCGCGACGGGCAGGGCATAGGTGTGGAAGTAGCTCGCGACGAGCAGGTCGGCGGCGGCCTTCGTCGCGGAGTAGGGCGAGGACGGTCGCAACGGCGATTCCTCGCTGAACGAACCCGAGTCGATCGAGCCGTAGACCTCGTCGGTGGAGACCTGCACGTAGCGCAGCCCGTGCTCGCTCGTGCCGGCGAGGGTGCGCGCGGCCTCGAGCAGGACGTAGGTGCCGAACGCGTGCGTCTTGACGAACGCGTCGGGCTCGGCGATCGAGCGGTCGACGTGCGTCTCGGCGGCGAAGTTGACGATCGCGGCGGGCGCGCTCTGCTCGATCGCGCCGGCAACCGTGTCCGCGTCCTCGATCGCGCCGCGGATGAAGCGAAAGCGATCGTGCGTGGCGAAGTCGTGGAAGTTCTCCTCGCGCCCGGCGTAGGTGAGCTTGTCGAGCACGGTGATCTCGTCGCCGTGCTCGAGCAGGCGCTGGCGCACGAACGTCGAGCCGATGAAGCCGGCGCCGCCGCAGACGAGAAGTTTCACGCGCACACCCCGCCGCTCATGCGCGCATCATCCCAGCGCGCGCAGCGAGGTATCCCGCGAGGCCGTCGCGCCAGTCCGGCATCGGCAGCACGTCCTCGCGCTCGCTGGCGAGCGCAGACCACGCGGGTCGCGGGGCCGGCCGCGCGATCTCCTCGCTCGTCGCCTCGAGCACCCTGCAGGGCACCTCGGCCTGGCGGAAGATCTCGACGGCGAAGTCGTGCCACGAGACCGCTCCGGCGCCCGCGAGGTGAACGATCCCGGCGACCTCACGCTCGGCGAGGCCGACGAGCGCCGGCGCGAGATGCCCGGTCCAGGTGGGCGAGCCGATCTGATCGGTGACGACGCGGACGCTCGGCTCGCCGCGCTGGTGCTCGGCCGCGAGGCGCAGCATCGTGGCGACGAAGTTGCCGCCGCCAAGCCCGAACAGCCAGGCGCTGCGCACGACCGCGTGTTGCGCGGAGGCGGCGAGCACCTGGCGCTCGCCCTCGAGCTTGGTGATCCCGTACGCCGAGCGCGGCCCCGTCGCGTCGGACTCGACGTACGGCCGCGGCCGGCCCGCGCCGTCGAGCGGCGCTGTGCCAGGGAAGACGTAGTCGCTCGACACGTGCACGAGCGCCGCGCCGGCTGCCGCGGCGGCGCGCGCGAGGTTGCCGGCGCCGTCCGCGTTCACTAGCCGCGCCCGCTCCCGCTGCTGCTCGGCGCCGTCGACGTCGGTCCAGGCCGCGCAGTTGATCGCCGCGTCCGGTGCGACGCGCGCGAACGCCGCGCTCACGGCGGCGGCGTCCGTCACGTCGAGCTGCGCGTGCGAGAGGCCGACGAGCGAGTGACCGGAGCGATCGCCCGCGCGCATCACGGCCGCGCCGAGCATCCCTCCCGCGCCGCTGACGAGTAGCTGCATCGACCGGTGCGCGCTCAGGGGATCGAGATGTCGGAGTTGTCGCCGACGACGAACCCGTACGCGCGCGGCGCGCGCTCGCCGCGGCGCACGGTCACGTTGCGCCCGAGAAGCGAGGACTCCATGCGCCCGTCGAGGTCCGACACGGTGCAGCCGGCGAGCAGGATCGAGTGCTCGACCTCCGAGCGCGCGATCTCGCACGCCTCGCCGATGGCGGTATAGGGACCGATGTAGCAGTCGGTCAGGCGCGCGTCCGCCCCGATGATCGCGGGACCGCGCACGGTCGTCCTCTCCAGGCGCGCCCCGCGCTCCACGACGACGCGCCCGTCGACGCGCGAATCCACGAGCTCGCCCTCGACGCGTGCGGCCAGGCTGTCGAGGATCAGGCGGTTGGCCTCGAGCATGTCCTCGAACCTCCCCGTGTCCTTCCACCACCCCCGCACGATGTGCGGCTCGACGCGCAGGCCGGCGTCGACGAGGTGCTGGATCGCATCGGTGATCTCGAGCTCCCCGCGGCCCGACGGCGAGATCGCGCGCGCGGCGTCGTGGATGCGCGAGTTGAACATGTACACGCCGACGAGCGCGAGGTCGGTATGCGGCTGGGCGGGCTTCTCGACGAGACGCACGACCCGCCCCGGGTCCCGATCGGTGGCGCCCTCGAGCTCGGCGACGCCGTAGTTCTCGGGGTCGGGAACGGGCGTCAGCAGGATCAGCGCGTCGGGCGAGCCCTCGCGAAAGGCGGCGACGAGCTCGGTGATGCCGCCCTGAAGGAGATTGTCGCCGAGGTACATCACGAACGGGCCCGTCCCGAGGAACGCCTCCGCCGTGAGCACCGCGTGGGCGAGGCCGAGCGGCTCGTCCTGGACGATGTAGCTCACGCGCAGGCCGAAACGAGAGCCGTCGCCGACGGCACGTTCGATCTCGGGGCCGGTCTCCGGCGCGATCACGATCCCGACGTCGCCGATGCCCGCGGCGGCCATCGCCTCGATCCCGTAGAAGAGCACGGGCTTGTTGGCCACGGGGACGAGCTGCTTCGCGCTCGTGTGCGTGATCGGGCGCAGGCGCGTGCCCTTGCCCCCGGACAGGATCAGGCCCTTCAGCGGCTGCATTCGCGCGGGAGAGCCTATCCTCGGGCAGCGCCCGGCGGCGAGGCGAGCCCGCACGCGAGCCCGTGAGCGCTCGTCAGTAGACGCCGCCGAGCTTGCGGTGATCCCAGGTCGCGCGCCGGCGCTCGATGAACTCGAGGCCGACGCGTTTGGCGGCCTGCGACTCGATCATCGCGCGCCCGTCAGGCGGCAGCTCCGCGAACGGGGCGACGCCGCGGGGCGTGGCGCTGCGCAGCATGATCTCCGCCCCCAGCCGCGCGACGGTGTCGAGCTCGCGGTGGATGACGACGTCGCATTCGAGCATCACCCCGCGCAGCTCGGCGTACTGCTCGCCCGCCTCGACCTGCAGCGTCGCGCGCGGGTCTCGCTCGAGGTTTCGCACCTTTTGCGAGCTGCCGTACGTCCACGCCCAGATCCGCGGGCCGGGCTCCTCGGCGGAGTGCCCCCGCAGCACGTACCACAGCGGCATCAGGTGCGGCCAACCTCGGGGCCCGGCGGTCGCGCACGTGACGATGCGCTCTCCGGCGAGGAACGCCGCGACCTCCGAGGCCGACATCTTGATCTGCTCGCGCCTGCTCACGCTCGTGCTGCCCCCCTCTCCGATGGGTGTGCCTGGACGCTTACCGCGCGCTGAGGACTTTCGCTCGCGAACGCTTCGCGCCGCGCCTCGCGGACGCGCTGCGGCGCGCGCGCAGGCGCGCGATCGCCGTGCGCACGGCCTCGCGCGCGTCCTTGGGCTCGAGCACCGCGGCGTCGCCGGCTTCCTTGAGGACCTCGCGCACGAGCCAGTCGATGCCCGCGAAGCTCAGCTCGACGACGACGGCGCCGTCGCTTCGCTCCTCGACCACGCGCCGCGCCTCGCGCGCCCAGCGTGCGCGCTCGGGAGAGACCCATACGCGCGCGCTGCGCGACGCCTTGACCTCTCCCGTGCGGAGCCAGCCGTCGACCTCGGCCGCGGGATCGACCTCGGGGCGCGGCTCGAACTTCTCCTTGGTCACCGTTACGTCCTTGATGCGGTCGAGGCGGAAGTGACGCACGCCGTCGCGCTCGGGGTCGAACGCCGCCACGTACCAGCCCTCGCGACCGTTGGTGAGCGCGTACGGCTCCACGCGCCGGCGCGTCAGCTCGTCCTCGTTCTCCTTGTAGTACTCGAGCTCGATCAGGCGGCGCGAGACGATCGCGTCGGAGACCTCGCGGGCGACGCTCGCGTCGTCGCCGGCCGCCCCCGCGACCTGGAGCCCCTGCTCCATCGGGTCCTCGCCGAGGGCCGCGACGATCTTCTCGCGCGCCGAGGTGAGCGAGCCCTCGGGGATGTGCTCGCCGATGAGGTCGATCGCGGCGACGAGCGCCTTGGCCTCGACCGGCAGCAGGCGCGCGGGCCGGTCGAAGTTGTCGCTGTAGGGCTCGGGGTCGACCGCGATCTCGCCCTGCTCGTCGTTGACTTCGGCGTACAGCACGTAGGAGCCGCCGCCGAAGTTGACGACGTTGAGCACGTTGATGTCCTCGCGCAGCTCCTCCTCGCTGAGCTGCAGCCGCTCGCAGACGTCGGCGATCGAGATCGCCTCGCCCGCGCGACCCGCCTGGATGAGGATGCTCGCGAGCGTGACGAGGCGGGCGAAGCGCTCGGGCCGGATCGCGGCCTCCGAACGCGCCCCCTCTCCGCCGCGCTCACGCGCGTGCGACGCCTCTGCGGCGACGCCCGAACGATCCTCCGCGCCGTCGCCGCGCGAGCGCGCGGAGTCGGCGTGCGCCGCGGTCGCCTTCGCGCCGGCGCCCGGCGGAGTCTTGGCGTGCCGGTCGGCGAGCAGCTTGAGCCTGCGGCTGTACTCGCGCACGAGCTCCGGCGGCCCCGCGAGCTGGGCGTTCGGGCCGAGGCCGAGGACCCAGCTGACGATCGTGCGCTCGCTCGAGTACGGCGTGCGCAGGACGACGTCGCCGCCGCCGTAGTCGTCGTCGTGCGCGCCGTTCTTGTCCGCGCCGCGCGGCGAGCCCTGGACGGCGGACGCGCTCTCCTTGACGGGCTCGATCTCGCCGAAGCGGCCGAAGTGGCGCTCGATAAGCCATGCGATGCGCTCGGAGATGACGACTTCGGCGACGCCACACTCGTCGCCGAGCTGCCAGTCGGCGCGCCTCGCGTACGCGCGCGGGTCGAAGTCGTCGGGGCGGCGGAAATCGTGCTCGGCCTTGGTCGCGTAGGAGACCTTGCCGCGGATTCGCGAAAGCCGGAAGACGCGAATCGCCGCGCGCTCGTGCGAGTAGCCGAGCAGGTAGAACTCCCCCCCCTGGAAGAGCAGGTGGTACGGATCGACGCGGCGCGCGGAGACCTGGTCGCGCTCCATCGTGTAGTACTCGAAGAGGATCGTCTTGTGCCGGAAGATCGCCGTCTCGATCTTCGCGAGGCGCGCCGACAGCTCGGCGCCGCCCGCCGACGCGGTGATCGCGAGCGCGACCGAGCTCTGCTCGGGAGCGCGCAGCGGGCTCGGCCGGCCCCAGGTGATCTGCTGAAGCGCGAGGCGCAGGGGCTCGGCGTACGCGAATTCGCCGTCGAGCAGCGTCAGCGCGGTCTGCAGCGCGGCGAGCTCCTTGTCGGTGAACGCGATCGGCGGGAGGTGGAAGTTCTCGGGGCGGAGCGAGTAGTTCTCCTGCTCGGCGGCCCCGTCAGCGGGCCGCTCGACCGTCAGCTGGATGCGCAGCGACTCGAGCTCCGAGCGGTCCGCGTAGAAGCGCCGCGCGAACGCGTCCTCGTTCATGCCGCTGTAGCCCTCGACGTCGCGCCGGATCTCGAGCGCGGTCACGGGACGGCGCTCGGCCATCAGGTACGAGATCAGCGAGAGCTGGCGGATCAGCTTCTCGGTGTCCTTGGCCATCAGTGGTCCGTCCGGGGGGTCCGTTGGCGCCTTGGCACGTGGACGAACCATAGAACCCGGCGGCGAGACGGTTCGCGGCCACCCCTCGCGCGCGGCGCTATTTGCGGGGTTTCAGGCGGCTTCGCGCGCGTCGCGGAAAAGCGTGGCGGTGCCGGCGTCCGCCTCTGCCGGCGACTCGGCGCCGCGGTCGGCGAAGTAGGCCCCTGCGCCGATCGCGCGGTCGAAGCCCGACCAGCGCCTGCCCGGCGGAAGCTCCTTCTCGAGGCGATCGAAGCTGCCGAGGCGCCCACCGAGGTTGTCGATCATGTGCACGAGCGTCGCCTCGCGCGTGCACGGGACGACGGGACTCCCGTGCTCGAGCGCGCCGTGGTGGGAGAGGATGATGTGCCCGAGAGCGCGCTCGAGCTCGGCCGGGAAGTCTTCGATCTCCTCGATGGCGCGCCGGATGCGGTAGTAGCCGAGCGCGATCTCGCCGTGCAGGCGGCCCGCGTCGGTGAGGTCGATCGCGTTCGTGCTCTCGCTGTACGCCTCGACCTTGCCGATGTCGTGCAGAAGCGCGCCGGCGACCGCGACGTCGCGATCGATGCCGCCGAACGTCGCGCTGATCGCGCTCACCGCCTGTGCGACGCCGAGCGAATGCTCGAGCAGGCCGTGCCGGTAGGCCTGGTGGTAGTGCTTCGCCGCGGGGGCGACGCGGAAGGCCGCCCAGATCTCGGCGCGCTCGCCGAACACGCGCTCGAGCAGGAGCCGAAGGTGGGGCTGCTGGATCGTCGCGAGCAGGTCGCGGACCTCGCGTTCCATCTTCGCGAGCGGACGCGCGGGGCCGTCGAGGAGGTCGCGCGCGTCGTATGAGCCGTCGCACGGCGCCTCGAGCTCGCGCAGGTTGATCTGCGGGCCGAAGCGCGGATGCACGGCGTAGCGCCCGCGCACTCGCACGGGCGTGCCCGCGGGTGCGAGCTCGAGCACCTCCGCGATCTCGTCCCAGACCATGCAGACGACCGATCCGGTGCGATCACCGAGCGACAGGCGCAGGTAGTCGCCGCCATCGCGGCGCGCGCGCCGCTCGGCCTCGCGCACCATCAGGACCTCGTCGATCTCCATCCCGTCCGTGAACTCGTTCAGCAGCATCGATCTGAAGTTAGACCGGGCTGCGGACGGGACGCGAGCGCTCCTGCTAGGGCGTCAGCCGGTGCGGGCCGCGGTACAGGAACGTCACCTCGCGGACGTTGTCCTGCCCGAGCATCTGCATCAACAGGCGCGTGAGCCCGAACCCGAAGCCGCCGTGCGGCGGCGCGCCGAAGCGAAAGAAGTCGAGGTAGTACGAGATTGGCCCCGGGTCGACTCCCTTCTCGCGCGCCTGCGCGAGCAGCCTGTCGTGGCGGTGCTCGCGCTGCGCGCCGGTCGTGAGCTCGATGCCGCGCCAGAGCAGGTCGAAGCTCTTCGTGAGCCCCGCATCGTGCTCGTGGCGCATGTGGTAGAAGGGCCGCACTGTCGTCGGGTAGTCGGTCACGAACGCGAACTCGTGGCCGTGGCGCTCGAGCACAAGCGCCGACAGCGCGCGCTCGGCCGCGGGGTCGAGGTCGCTGCCTGCGCCGGGGACATCGTGTCCGCTCGCGCGCAGCTGCTCCTTTGCGTCGGCGAGCGCCACTCGCGGGAAGGGCAGCGTGGGCACGACCATCTCCGTGCCGAACGTCGCTTCGATCGCGTCGCCGTGGCTCGCCTTGACGGACGCGAGAACATGCGCCAGCCAGCGCTCCTCGAAGGCCATGACGTCGTCGTGGGAGTCGATCCACGAGATCTCGACGTCGACGCTCGTGAACTCGGTGTCGTGGCGCGAGGTGAACGAGGGATTGGCGCGGAAGACGGGTCCGATCTCGAACACGCGCCCGAAACCCGCGGCCATCGCCATCTGCTTGTAGAACTGCGGCGATTGCGCGAGGTACGCGGTCCCGTCGAAATACTCGACCTTGAACAGCTCCGCTCCGGACTCGCTCGCGGAACCCATCAGCTTCGGCGTGTGTATCTCGATGAAGCCCTCGGAGATCCAGAACTCGCGCATCGCGTGCTCGACCGCCGTCTGCACCTCGAACATGAGCTTTCGGTCGGGCCTGCGCAGGTCGAGGTAGCGCCAGTCGATGCGCTTGTCGAGCGCCGAGTCGGGCGCTATCGGCAGCTCCGGCTCGGCGGCCGCGTCGACGCGCAGGTCCTCCAACCGCAGCTCGAAGCCACCCAGCTTCACGCGCTCGTCCGCGACGACCGTCCCGGTGACGCTGACCGCCGACTCCGCGGTCAGCGCGGACACCGCGGCGTTGAGCTCGGTCGGCTCCTCCTCCTTCGCGAGAACCACCTGCGCGAGACCCGTTTCGTCGCGGAGGATCACGAACTGCGTCCGCTTCTGATCGCGCAGCGCCTGCACCCATCCGCGGACCGTGACGCGCTCGCCGATGTGCCCCTGGAGGTCCGCGACGAGTGTTCGGCTCACCGCGTGGACATTATCCGAGGATCGGGCGGGCGATCGGCGCTGCCGCGCGCATGCATATGCGTGCGCGGCTGCGCCGCCCCGGCGTCCCGCGTCCCGCGCGTCCGGGCGGGCGCGCGCCTCTACGCCGGCGCGAGCACGACCTCGACGGCGAACTCGCGCGCCTCGGCGAGGACGAGCTGCTCGATCGAGCCGGCGCTGCGCAGATCGTCGGACCCGAGCTCGAGCGCGCGCAACCGCTCGGCGGTGTCATGGACCTTCACGCGCTCGACTCCGGCACGCATCGGAACTCCCGCGCCGGACTTCGCCTTGCGAACCTCGTGCAGGACCTCGGCGGTGACGTCGAGCGCGAGCGCCTCCCCGTTCTCCTCGCCGGCGCCGGTGGCGATGCGTCGCAGCTCCGAGGCGTCGGGCCACGGCGCGCGGTGCACCGATCCGTCCTGCCACCAAGACCACACCTCCTCGCACACGAACGGGAGGAAGGGCGCGAACAGGCGCTGGAAGGCCGACAGCGAGGTCTGCAGCGCGAGGCTCGCCGACCCGCGCCCGCTGCGCGCGCCGGCCGAGTCTCCGGCGTCGTAGCGCCGGCCCTTGACGAGCTCGAGGTAGTTGTCGCAGTACCACCAGAAGAACCGCTCGGTGCGCTCGAGCGCGCGCGCGTAGTCAAAGCCTTCGAAGCACTCGGTCGCCGACGCGGCGATGTCGGCGAGGCGCGCGATGAGGGCGCGATCGAGTGGGTGCGCGAGCTTCTGCGCGGGCTGGGGCAGGTCAGCGAGGGCGAACTTGGACGCGTTCAGGAGCTTGACTGCGAGGCGGCGGCCGACCTTCATCTGCTGCGGGTCAAACGCGGTGTCGACGCCCGGTCGCCCGTTCGCCGCCCAGTAGCGCACGGCGTCCGCGCCGTGCTCCTCGAGCAGGTGCATCGGGGTCAGCACGTTGCCCTTGGACTTCGACATCTTCTTGCGGTCGGGGTCGAGCACCCAGCCGGAGATCGCGGCGTCGCGCCACGGCAGCGCGCCCTCGTCGAGATGCGCTCGCAGCACGGTGGTGAACAGCCAGGTGCGGATGATGTCGTGCGCCTGCGGGCGCAGGTTCATGGGAAAGACCCTGGCGAACAGCTCAGGGTCCTCGCCGGCGAGGGAGACGATCTGCGGCGAGAGCGAGGACGTCGCCCAGGTGTCCATCACGTCGGGGTCGCCGGCGAACCCGCGCGGCTGGCCGCGCTGCTCCTCGCTGTAGCCGTCGGGAACGTCGGTCGAGGGGTCGACCGGCAGCTGCTCCTCGCGCGCGCGCAGCGGCGCGTCGAACTGCAGGCAGCCGTGCTCGTCGATCGGGTACCACACGGGGAACGGCACGCCGAAGAAGCGCTGGCGGCTGACGCACCAATCGCCGTTGAGGCCGTTGACCCAATCCTCGTAGCGCGCGCGCATGTAGGCGGGATGCCAGCGCAGCTCGCGACCGCGCGCGATGAGCGCGTCGCGATATTCGATCGTGCGGATGAACCACTGCCGCGAGGTGATGATCTCGACCGGCCGCTCGCCCTTCTCGAAGAACTTCACCGCGCGTGTCACCGGCTCGGGCTCGCCGACGAGAGCGCCGGCCTCGCGCAGCAGCTCGACGATCCGCCGGCGCGCCTGGTTGATCGTGCGGCCCTGCAGCTCGGCGTAGGTCGCGCGCGCCGTGTCGAGGTCCTGCGACTCCCATCCGGGCGCGCCCCACGCAACCTCCAGCAGCCGCCCGTCGGGGCCGAGCACCGAGCGCACCGGCAGCCCGAGCTCGCGCCACCAGATCACGTCGGTGAGATCGCCGAACGTGCACACCATCACCAGGCCGCTGCCCTTCTCGGGGTCGACGAGCTGATGCGTCAGCACCGGGACGCGCGTTCCGAACAGCGGCGTCACGAGCTCCCTGCCGACGATGTCGCGATGGCGCATGTCCTCGGGGTGGGCGAGCACGGCGACGCACGCCGGGATCAGCTCGGGGCGCGTGGTCTCGATCAGCACCTCGGGACCGCCGTCGGTGCCGG
>DATBCA010000048.1:0-2780 GCA_036270715.1 Solirubrobacteraceae bacterium | reverse complement strand
GATCGTGTAGCCGGCGTTGTTGACGAGGATGTCGACCTTGCCGAACGAGTCGACCGCCTTCTTGACGAGCTCGTCGGGGACGCCGGGCTTGGTGAGGTCGCCCGCGAAAACCGCGGTCTCGCCGTCGATCTCCGAGGACGCCTGCTCGGCGACGTCGCCATCCAGGTCGTTGATCAGGACCTGCGCGCCGTGCGCCACGAGCAGCTCCGCCGTCGCGCGTCCGATCCCGCGAGCGGAGCCGGTGACGATCGCAGCTTTGCCGTCGAGTACTCCCATGTCCGTTGCTTCTCCTTTGTCGTGGGGAGCGAAAGTTATATACCGCCCGCAATCCACCGTTCGCGACCGGCCGGCGCCGGCGGCGGCTCGCCCTCGGTCAGGGGCTGACCGGCGCGCGCACCGCCTCGCTTGCCAACTCCCGCGCATCGGAGCGCTCAGTTGGAGGTGACCCCGAAGTCCTCCGTGTAGATCGCGCCCCTCTGGCCGCCGGAGAGCGATGCGGGCGGGTGCGCCGAGGCGCCGATCCCCGTGTCCGTGTAGCTGGAGTCGAGAATGTTCGCCCGGTGGCCCGGCGAGGCCATCCAGCCGGCGACGATCGCGCGCGGCGTGGCCATCCAGCCGGTGCCGAACGCGATGTTCTCGCCGACTGCGTAAGACTGCGAGCCGTTGAGGTAGCCCGTCGCGCGCATCCGCTGTGCCGGCGTATCGCCGCGCGGGCCGATGTGTTCGAAGTAGTCGCCGAAGGCCATGTCTTCGGTGTGTCTCTGCGCAGCCTCGGACAGCGACGCCACCGTCGCGAGCGGGCGCTCGCCCGCGTTCTGGCGTTCACGGTTTACCAGGCAGACGATCGCCGCACGCACGAGCTCGATGTTCGTCGCGGTGGGGGTGACCGCAGCGCTGGCGCACGCGCTGCTTCGACCCGCCGACGGCGAACGCGCGGCTCGCTGCCGGCGCGCGTGGTGGCGAACCACATGCTCTCGCACGCGATGCGTGCCCCGGTGCGTGCGACCGTGGCCGGTGTGCCCTCCTCGCGGGCGCGCACGGCGGTGGCGGCGATGAAAGAGGTGTTCGCCGCACCGGGTGCCGCGTGCGTGCGTGTGTGCGCGCGCGGGTCGTTTCCGAGCTCTGCCCAGTCGGTGACCGATTCGCGAGCCGGCGCCATGACGCGTGCGCCCGCAGCGCGCGGCGAATCTGTGCGTCGCGCGCGGGCGCGAGCGGGAGGGGGCGTGCTTGGACGAGGACTGGTAGTCGCTTGCGCTCGCGCCGCTCGTACCGGCGAGCGCGCTCGGCGGCTCCGCAGCTACACACGTGCCGCAAGCGAACACCGTCGCGCACGCGAGCGTCGATGCCTTGCGCAGTGCCTCCATGGGTGGCCCATCGGCAGCGCCGCGCCCATGGTTGAGGGGCTGGGAGGAGCCTTGCGGACGCCGGCGTCAGAGCCCGAGGACGCGGCCGAGGATCTCGCGCATGATCTCGTCGCTGCCGCCGCCGATCGGGCCGAGGCGCGCGTCGCGCGCGGCGCGCTCGACCCACACCTCGCGCATGTAGCCCGCGCCGCCGTGGATCTGCAGGCACGCGTCCATCAGATCGAAGGCGGCGCGCTGGGTGGCGAGCTTGGCCATCGTGACCTCGCGCAGCGGTTCCTCGCCCTCGACGAACCGCCGCAGCGCGTCGTAGGTGACGCAGCGCGCGGTGTAGGCGACCGTCGCGAGATCCGCCAGCTTGTGGCGGATCGCCTGATGTCCCGTGAGTGGGCTGCCGAACGCGTGGCGCTCGTGCGCGTACTCGACGGTGCGCTCCCATGCGAGGCTCATCGCGCCGACCGCGCCGAGCGCCATCGCGAGGCGCTCCCACTGGAAGTTGGCCATGATCAGCTTGAAGCCCTCGTTGAGCCCGCCGAGGAGGTTCTCGCGCGGGACGAACACGTCCTCGAAGGCGATCGTCGCGGTGTCCGACGCGTGCCAACCGAGCTTCTCGAGCTTCGAGGAGGTGACTCCCTCGCCGCGGTCGACGATCAGGAAGGAGATGCCGTGATGGCCGCCCTCCCTCGTCGTCTTGACCGCCGTGACGATGAAGTGCGCGCGCACGCCGTTGGTGATGTACGTCTTCTCCCCGTTGACCACGTAGCCGTCGTCGACGGGCTCCGCGCGCGTCGCGATCGACGCGACGTCCGAGCCCGCGCCGGGCTCGGTGATACCGAGTGCGCCGATCAGCTCCCCGCGGATCGCGGGCACGAGGTAGCGCTGCTTCTGATCCTCGTCGCCGAACTTCCAGATCGGCGGCGTGGCGATGTTGATGTGCGCGCCGATCCCCGCCGCCGTGCCGCCCGAGCCGACGCGCGCCATCTCCTCACAGAGCACCGCCTCGTGCAGGTAGTCGCCGCCCTGGCCGCCCAGCTCGACGGGGTACTTCAGGCCCAGGAGGCCCTGTTTCGCCAGCTTCGGGAAGACGTCATCGGGAAACCACCGCTCCTCCTCCCACTGCTGGGCGTGGGGTGTGAGCTCGCGTTCGATGAACCCGCGCGCCGACTCGCGCAGCTCCTCGTGCTCGTCGGTGAACGGCGGAGGAGGAGCGGCCATCGCGAGCGGATCGTAAGCGCAACCGCATCCTGCCGGCGCGCCGATCGTCGATGATTGCCGCGGGTTTGCGCGGATCGGAGAAGAACAGAAAAGGCGCAGTCCTCGCGGCGCTGCTGGTCTGCGCGGTGCTCCCGGCGGCGGGCTGCGGGTCCTCGTCACAGATGAGCCTGCAGGCGCGGGCGACGGCCCCACGCACGCAGCGGG
>DATBCA010000047.1:0-3703 GCA_036270715.1 Solirubrobacteraceae bacterium | reverse complement strand
GCGGCGACTGCGCGGCTTGGGAGCTGGGGCATGGACGTTGGCGATCACGGATTCGGCCCTCCATTTCTGGCGTTTTGCACCCTCGTAGGACGGAGGGCGCAGCGGAACCTTGCGCTCACGGCGAAGTATGTACGACCACGTCGACGATGTCCGGGATGCGCGCGCGCAGCAGCTCCTCGAGCTCGCCCGCGAGCGCGTGTGCGCGCTCGAGCGACTCGCCGGGCGCGAGCGCGACGGTGAGGAACACGACGCGACCGCGCTCGACCGCGAACAGGCGCACGCGCTGCGGCGGCACGCCGAGGCGCTCGCGCACGATCTCCGCCACGCGCTCCGCCACACGCGCGTCCTCCTGCTCCGACGCACCCTGCACGGGGACCGTCTGCTCTAGCGGCTCGAGATGTGTCTGCACGCTCTCGACGGGGAGCGTCGCGAGGATCTGGCCTTCGACGCGCGCGGCGACGCGTGCGACGGCCAGCAGGTCGAGGTCGGCGGGGAACTTGAGGTGCAGCGCGACGCTTGTAGCGTGCGGCTGCTCGAACACGGTGACGTCGTGCGCTTCGACGACGAGCGGCTCGGCGAGCGCGATCGCGAGTATGCGCTGACGCAGGTCCGCGGCGCCCCGCGCGGGCTCGACGTGCACGACGACGTCGCTTCCCGGCAGCGCGCGCTCGACCGCCGCCTCGACGCGGCTGGCCGCGGCGTGGCTCTCGACGAGCGCCTGTCCAGGCGGGACGGTGACGACGACGTCCGCGAAGTAGCGCCCCGCCGACTCGCGTACGCGCAGGCGGCTGAGCTCGACCTCGCCGCCGAGCTGTGCGATCGCGCGCTGCGCGCGCGCGCGCGCGTCGTCGGGAGCACGGTCCATGAGGACGTTCGCGTTCACGGAGATCAGCCGCACCGCGGAGGCGGCGATGAGAACGGCGACGGCGAGCGCGGCGATCGAATCGCCCTCGCGCGCGCCGCCGTCGACGAGTACGAGGCCGACTAGAACGGCGAGCGAGGCGACCATGTCGCCGGCGAAGTGGTACGCGTTGGAGCGCAGCGCGGGGCTCTCGTAGCGGCTCGCCGCGCGCGCGGAGACGAGCGTGCGGCTGCCGTCGATCGCGACGGCGACGCCGATTACCGCGAACTGGTAGGCGTGGATCTTCGGCGGCGCGTTGTTGCGTACGAGGTGGCCGAGCGCTTCGGCGGCGACGAAGATCGCGCCCGCGAGCAGGATCGCGGCCTCGCCGAGCGCGCCGAGGTTCTCCGCGCGGCGGTGGCCGTAGGGGTGCTCGCGGTCGGCGGGGCGCCCGCTGAGGCGCACGGCGAAGAACGTGAGCAGCGCCGCGATCACGTCGCCGCTCGACTCGATGCCGGTGGAGATCAGCCCGAGGCTCCCGCTCGCGAGGCCCGCGCCAAGCTTGATCGCGACGAGCACGGTCGCGGCAGCGATCGACACGAGCGTGGTGCGCCGCTGCGTGAGCCCGTGCTCCTCCGCACGCTCGCCGTGCATGTGCAGAGCGTATGGTCAGCGTCAGTCGAGCGCGCGCCGCGGGCGCACGACTATGGTGAGCTGTGATGGCCCACGTTCACGCCTCGCACTCCCACGTGCACTCGGCGAGCGCCGATCGGGGGCGGCTGCAGGTCGCGCTCGCGCTGATTGCGGGCTTCATCGTCGTGGAGATCGCGACCGGTGTGATCGCGCACTCGCTCGCGCTGCTCTCCGACGCCGGGCACATGCTCACCGACGCGGCCGCGATCGGCTTCTCGCTCGTCGCGCTCTCGCTCGCCGCGCGCCCGGCGCGCGGGGCGCTGACGTTCGGCTTCTCACGCGCGGAGGCGCTCTCGGCGCAGGCGAACGGGGTGACGCTGCTCGTGCTCGCGGCCTTCATCACCTACGAGGGCATCGCCCGCCTCGTGCACCCGCCGAAGGTCCACGCGGGGCTCATGCTCGCGGTCGCGCTCGCGGGCGTCGTCGTGAACCTCGCGGCGACGTGGACGCTCTCGCGCGCGGACCGCGCGAGCCTGTCGATCGAGGGCAGCTTTCAGCACCTGCTCACGGACCTCTACGGCTTCATCGGCACGGCGATCGCCGCGGGCGTGATCCTCGCGAGCGGCTTCGATCGCGCGGACGCGATCGCCTCGCTGTTGATCGCGGCGCTGATGACGCGCTCGGCGGGCGGCCTGCTGAAGGCCTCGGCGCGCGTCTTCCTCGAGTCCTCGCCGCGCGGCGTGAGCCCGCAGCAGGTCGGCGAAGCGCTCGCGGCGTGCTCGAACGTCGTCGAGGTGCACGACCTGCACGTGTGGGAAATCTCGCACGGGTTCACCGCCCTCTCCGCGCACGCGCTGGTGCGCCCGGAGTCCGACTGCCACGCGGCGCGGCGCGCGATGGAAGAGATGCTGCGCGAGCGCTTCGGCATCGGGCACACGACGCTACAGGTAGACCACGTAGACGAAACTCTGCTCGAGATCTCGCCCGTGTCGCGCGCGGGCGTCGCGGGCGAGCATCGATAACCACCAACACGACGGAGAGGAGCGGCGATGGCGAAGGCCCTGTACACAGCCGAGGCGACGGTCACGGGCGGGCGCATGAACGGGCACGGAGCGACGTCCGACGGGCAGCTCGAGGTCGACCTGCGCCTGCCGAAGGAGCTCGGCGGCGAGGGCGACGGCACGAACCCCGAGGAGCTCTTCGCGGTGGGCTACGCGGCGTGCTTCGAGGGGGCGCTCGGGACGGTCGCGCGGCGCGCGAAACAGGAGGCGGGCGACGTGTCGATCGACTCGCGCGTGTCGCTCGTCACCACGGAGGATCGCGCGTTCACGGTCGCGGTCGAGCTGCACGTGACGCTCCCCTCGGTCGACGACGCGGGCGCGGTCGAGCTCGTGCGCGCGGCGCACAAGGTGTGCCCGTACTCGAACGCGACGCGCGGGAACATCGACGTGACGCTCACCGCGAACGGCCAGGCGGTGTGACCGCGGCGCCGGGAGTGAGCCGCGATCACAAACACCCGAGGAGGCGGCTAGGAGTGGTCGATCTTGTTGCCGCTCGGCGCGAGCACGTACCAGTCTGAGCCGAAGCTCTTGAGGCCCTGGCCGTACGCGTCGCCTTTGTCGCCGTCCCGCGCGAACATGTACAGCGGGTGGCCCTTGTAGGTGATCTGCTTGGTCCCGTCAGAGCGTGTGATCGTTCCGAGGTCCGCCGACATCGCACCCGCGCCCACGCTCGCGGTGCCCGTGACGGGAGGCCACACCGCCGTGCACGCCGCGCTGCACGCGGACGTGGTCGCGGTGTCGGCTTCGAACAGGTAGACGGTCTTCTGCTTGGGACCCGCGGCGAGGATCGTGCCGAGCTTGCTGCTCTTCGCGCTCACGGTCACGGATCCGCTCGCCGGAGCCGGCGTCGTGCTCGCGGCGCTCGTCCCGCTGGAGCTGGCGCCGCCGTACCCGCGGTAGCCGCCCGAGGCGGTGCTGGTGGTGGACGGCGACGCCGCCGCGGAGCTCGTCGTCGATTTGCCGCTGCTGCCGCAGCCTGCGGCCGCGAGCGCGAGCGCGGCGGCGGCGAGGAGCGCCGGCGAGGTTCTGATCCCGATCGTTGTCATGTCGACCAAGACCCCGGTTGCGCGTGTTCCTTCCGCCAACGAGAGCACTCGTGCGCGCACGCGCGCACGCGCAGCACCGGGATCGAGAGACCCGACCGCCGGCGGGCGCAGCCGGTCGACGG
>DATBCA010000046.1:0-3867 GCA_036270715.1 Solirubrobacteraceae bacterium | reverse complement strand
CCTCGCGAGGGCGGTGGTGGTGCCGGCGATGATCCCGCCCGAGCGCCTGGCGCGCTACGGCGCGACGGGCAAGCTGCGCGCGTACGAGGGCCTCAAGGAGGAGTACTACCTGTCCGACTTCGAGCCCGATGCGCGCGTGCTCGGCGAGCTGGGGCTGGACGCGGAGCGCGCGATCGTGGTCGTACGCCCGCCGCCGGTCGTCTCGCTCTACCACCGCTTCCACAACGACCTGTTCGCGCGCGTGCTCGAGCGCCTGCGCGCGCTCGCGGCGGACGAGGGCGTGCAGTCGGTGGTGCTCCCGCGCGTTGCCGAGCAGCGCGAGGAGCTCGCGCGCACGGGCTCGTTCGTGATCCCGGAGCGCGCGATCGACGCGCAGTCGCTGATCGCGAGCTCGTCGCTGGTGATCTCGGCGGGCGGGACGATGAACCGCGAGGCGGTTGCGCTGGGCGTGCCGGTGTACACGACGTTCGAAGGGCGGCCGGGCGCGGTCGACGAGACGCTGATCGCGGAAGGCCGCATGCACAGGCTCCAGGACGTCGAGCAGCTCGAGGTGGGCGCGCGGCGGGACGCGCCTTCGCGCCCGCGCGTGCGGCGCGATCCGCGCGCGCTGGTCGAGCTGCTGCTGTCGGCGCACGCGTCGTAGCGGCCCGAGGCCGCTGAGCCGCTTACAATCCTTGCGATGCGCCGACGGATCCGCCCGGCGGCCCTGCCCCTGCATCGTCACGCACTAGCGCAGCTGGTGGTCGACGGGGCTCTGGTCGCGCTCGCGTACTACCTCGCCTTCCAGCTGCGCTTCGAGCACGGCCCCACGGGCTACTACTCGCACCTGCGCGCACGCACGACGTGGTGGGTGTTCGTGATAAGCGTGCTCGTACTGCTGCTCTCGCGCGTGTACCTGCGCCGCTGGCGCTATTCGGGGCAGCGCGACTACGAGGCGGTGGTGCGCGCGGTGGTGGCGATCGTGGTCCTGACGGTGGTGGCGGTCGTCGTGATCCGCCCGGTGGAGCGCGTCACCAAGCACCACGGCACGTCGGCGATCCTGGTTCCCAACGGCGTGATCATCCTGTACGCGCTGCTCGCCGTCGCGCTCCTGATCGGCGTGCGCGTGCTCGCGCGCTCGATCTACGAGCGCCGCCCGCTGGCGGCGCTGGCGGGCTTCCGCGGCAGCCGGTCTGGTGAGCGCAGCGTGCTGATCGCGGGCGCGGGCGAAGGCGGGCGGCTCGTGCTGCGCGAGATCGCGCGCAACCGCGGCCTCGGCCTCTCGCCGGTGGGTTTCGTCGACGACGACCCGAGCAAGCGCGGATCGCGGATCGACGGCGTGCGCGTGCGCGGCAACACCGAAGGCGACCTCCCACGGATCCTCGACGAGGACGAACCGGACGAAGTGATCATCGCGATCCCCTCGGCGCCGGGCTCGACGCGCGCGCGGATCGTGCGCGAGTGCCGCGCGCGCGGTATCCCCGTGCGCACGCTGCCGACGGTGTTCGAGCTGCTGCAGACGCGCGGCGCACTCGCGCGCCAGGTGCGCGAGGTTCGCGTCGAGGACGTCCTCGGGCGCGAGCCGGTGCTGATGGAGCTGCAGCAGGTGGGCTCGTATCTTGCGGGCGCGACGGTGCTCGTGACGGGCGCGGGCGGCTCGATCGGCTCGGAGCTCTGCCGGCAGATCGCGCGCGTCGAGCCGCACAAGATCGTCCTGCTCGACCACGCGGAGGACAACCTCTTCGCGATCGAGCGCGAGCTCGAGGACGAGCGTCACGTGTCGCCGTCGATGCTCGCGGCGGTCCTCGCGGACTGCAAGGAGGAGGAGAGGATGCGCGAGATCTTCGCCGAACACCGGCCTACGGTGGTCTTCCATGCGGCGGCGTACAAGCACGTGGGGCTGATGGAGGCGAACCCTGTCGAGGCGGTGCGCAACAACGCGCTCGCGACGCGGCTGGTCGCGCACGTGGCGGGCGAGAGCGGCGTCGAGCACTTCGTGCTCGTGTCGACCGACAAGGCGGTCGCGCCGGCGACGGTGATGGGGGCGTCGAAGGCGCTGGCGGAGTTCGCGCTCGACGCGGCGTCGACGCGCTTCCCCAGCACGCGCTATGCGGCGGTTCGCTTCGGCAACGTGCTGGGGTCCTCGGGCAGCGTCGTGCCGATCTTCCGCCGCCAGATCGAGCGCGGCGGTCCGGTCACGGTGACCGACGACCGCATGACGCGCTACTTCATGACGATCCCGGAGGCGGTGCAGCTGATCATTCGCTCGGGCTCGCTCGCGCTCGAGGATCCGGACACTCCCGAGCTGCTGCTCGAGCGCGCGGTCGATGGCAGGCTGCGCGCGCGCGCGTGCGCGGAGGTGTTCGTGCTCGACATGGGCGAGCCGATCCGGATCATCGACCTCGCGCGCGCGATGATCGAGCTGTCGGGCCTGGACCCGGAACGCGACATCGAGGTGGAGATCGTCGGGCGGCGCCCGGGCGAGAAGCTCTCGGAGGATCTGTTCAACAGCTACGAGCGCGCGCTGCCGACGAGCGCGGAGAAGATCTCGCGGGCGCAGCGCGAGCCGCTCGCGGGCGCGGCGGTCGAGTCGATGTTCTCCGAGATCGCTCTGCTGGTGCTGGAGGGCGACGCGACGGGGCTCGCGGCGAAGGTCGGCGAGCTCTCGAGCGCGCTGATCGAGGGCGGCGACCGCGTCCTGCGCTCGAGCGCGCCCGTACGTGAGGAGTCGCACGATCCGCGGGGCGCCCTCTTACACTCTCAGGATTCATGATTTCCTCGCTGCCGGCGCTCTCGCTGTCGAGCACCTTCACGGAAGTTGGGGCGCTCGCGGCGTTCGTAGCGCTCCTCGGCATCGCGCTGCTCGCGCTCCTGTGCTTCTCGCAGGCGCGTGAGATAAAACGCCTGCGCGAGTGGGCGGGGCGCGCTCCCGAGCGCGCGGCCGAGCTCGAGCAGCGCGTCGTCGCGCAGCGCGCGCAGCAGCGAGTGGTCGCGCAGCCTCTCGCGCGGGCAGCGGCTCCGCCCGGGCCGCCGCCCACGGGCGGCCTCGCGGGTGTCGCCGCGCCGGCGGCCGCCGCGGGCGTCGCGCCGGCCACGGCCGGCACTCAGGCGGCCCCGCCGGCACCGCCCACGGGCGCACCGCATCCCGCCGGCGCACCGCAGCCCGCCGGCGCACCGCATCCCACGGGCGCACCGCAGCCCGCCGGCGCGCCGATGCGCGTGCCGGCGGTGAGCGGGCACGCGATCGCTTCGGGTGCTGCGCTCAGCGCGGCGGGCGCCGCAGGCGCGGCGCCGGGTGCCTCGGCCGCGGGCGCCGCAGCTCCGGCGGGCGCTGCAGCTCCCGCGGGCACGACCGGCCCCGGCCCCGCCACGCCCGCCGGTGCGAGAACGCCTGGCGCACCTCCCGGCGGTGGGGCCCCCGCGAGCCCGGCCACCCCTCCGATCCCGGCGCCGCTGCCGGCAGGCGCCGCGGCAAACGGCGCCGCGGGCGCACCGGCGGATCCGCCATCGCCCGCGGAGCTCGCGGGCGTGAGCCCGCTTGCGATCTCGGCGACCGATCGAAGGCCGGCCGGGGGTCCGCGGACCGAGCACCCGCCTGGTCAACAGCCCGAGGCGACGCAGCGCGAGCTCGAGCAGGCACCCGCGGCATCGCTCTCCGGCCGGCCGCTCGCTCCCGCGCGCGTGGGAGCGGCGGCGGGCGTTTCCGCGCCGGCGGCGGGTGCGGCGTTGGTCGCTGCGAAGGAGCGCGAACAGGCCGACACGTCGCCGGCCCCGGCGACGGCTGCGGCGGCTGCGGCGGCCGCCAGACCCGCCGCGGCGGCAGCGGCCGTCCCGGCGCCAGGCGTTGCCCCGCCGAGCGCGCCGGCGCCCCCGGAGCGGCCGCGGACT
>DATBCA010000045.1:0-2047 GCA_036270715.1 Solirubrobacteraceae bacterium | reverse complement strand
CAGCAGCCCCGTGCGCGTGGTCGCGCCGATGAGCGTGAACGGCGGCAACTCGAGCGTCACCACGCGCGCGCCCGCGCCCGCGCCGACGGTGATCGGGAGCCGATGGTCCTCCATCGCCGGATAGAACGTCTCCTCGAGGGTACGCGGCAGGCGGTGGATCTCGTCGACGAAGAACACGCTGTGCGGCTCGAGCGCCGTGAGGAACGCGGCGACGTCGCCCTTGCGCTCGAGCGCCGGGCCGGCGGTCGCGACGAACGGCACGTCGAGCTCGGCCGCGACGATCTGCGCGAGCGAGGTCTTGCCGAGGCCCGGGGGCCCCGCGAGCAACAGGTGGTCGAGCGCGTCGCCGCGCGCGCGCGCGGCTTCGATCGCCACCGTCAGCTGCTCGCGCAGGGCCTGCTGCCCGACGAAGTCGCTCATCCGCCGCGGCCGCAACGAGCGGTCGAGCTCGTCCTCGGGGACGAGGTACGGAGTCTGGATGCGCGCCGTCGCGTCGGTCATCCGGCCGCCCGCGATCCTCGCAGCGCGTCGCCGACGAGCTCCTCGGCGCTATCACCGCTCGCGTCGAGGAGCATCTCATCCGCCTCCCCCGCCGCGTACCCGAGCTCGATCAGGCTCGCGCGTGCGAGCTCGCGCGCCGAGGGCTCGCGCTCGCGCGCTCCGCGCCGCGCGACGATGCGCCCGCGCCCGGCCGGGATCTCGACGTCGGCCGCGACCTTGTCGCGCAGCTCGACGATGATCCGCTCGGCGGTGCGCTTGCCGATGCCGGGCACCGCCTGGAAGCGCTTCGCGTCGCCCGCGGCGATCGCCTGCTCGAGCTCGCGCGGCGAGCCGCCGGAGAGCACCGCGAGCGCGACCTTCGGGCCGACCGCCTGCACCGACAGCAGCATCAGGAACAGCTCGCGCTCCTCCTCGCTGTGAAACCCGTACAGCGTCAGCGCGTCCTCGCGCGCGATCAGGTGCGTGTGCAGCGTCACCCGCTCGCCCACCGCCGGCGCGTTGCGCAGCGTCTGCGCCGAGGCGAGCACGCGGTAGCCGACATCGCCCGCGAGCACCACTAAGTGATCGGCCCTGCGCACGCACACCTCCCCGCGCAGCAGCGAGATCATCGTCCCGCTCCCGCCAGAGCACGCGCGAGCGGCGCGCAGTTGAGGTGGCAGATCGCGACCGCGAGCGCGTCCGCCGCGTGGTCGGGCGCCGGGTCCTGCTCCAGCGCGAGCAGCGCGCGCACCATGCGGGCGACCTGCTCCTTGCCGGCCCTACCCGAGCCGCAGACCGCGCCCTTGACCTGCTGCGGCGTGTAGCCGCTGCACGGAACCCCGCGCAGGCCGGCCGCGAGCATCACGGCGCCGCGCGCGTGCCCGACCGCGAACGCCGTGCGCGCGTTCTGGCCGAAGTACAGCTCCTCGAGCGCGACCGCCGCGGGCTCGTGCTCGGCGAGCAGCGCGTCCACCGCGCGGTGGATGTCCGCCAGGCGGCGCTCCTGCGGCACGCCCGGGGCCGTCGCGACCACGCCGCCGTCGAGCGCGAGCAGGTTCCCGTCGCGGCGCGCGACCACGCCGTAGCCGGTGCTCGCAAGGCCCGGGTCGATTCCGAGGACGATCACGAGGGGTGATTCTGCGCCCGCCTCCGGACGCCTGCCTCGCGTACGCTCATGGGATGGGCACCGAGGCGACGAGCTCGCGGATCGACTTCGCGGCCGCGGGGCTGCTCGACGGTCTGGAGGGCGACGCGCGCGCCGATCGCCTGGCGCTGCTCGAGCGCCTCGCCGCGGACGGCGTGACGCTGCCCGAACTGCGGGGTGCGACGGCGACGCACACGCTCGTGTTCCTGCCCGCCGAGCGCTTGATCGTGGGCCCGGAGCGCTACACGGAGGACGAGATCGCACAGCGCAGCGGCGTCGAGCTGGACTTCCTCGAAGCTGTGCGCCGCGCGGGCGGACTGTCAAACCCAGAACCCAAGGAGCCGATCCTCACCGACCTCGACCTCGACGCCGCGCAGATGATCAGCACCGCGCGCCAAGCAGGCGTGTCCGACGCCGAGATCC
>DATBCA010000044.1:0-12905 GCA_036270715.1 Solirubrobacteraceae bacterium | reverse complement strand
CGACGGCGCATCCGACTCGGTTGCTAGCGGGGCGCGCGGGACGGCGCGCGGCGCACGCAAAGCCGTCTCTGGCCCCTAGAAGAGCGTCGCCTGCGCCGTCGGCGCCTGCGTGGGCCTCCCGTCCGCCGCGTCGTGGTCCGGGGTCGGCTTCGCGGTGTGGGGGCGCCAGCGCGCCGGCGTCGAATCGCCGAAGTTGAACGGGTTCGGCGGCCTGCCGCGGCGCACCAGCGCCGCAAGGCGCTTGCGTTCGCGCTCGGGGACGTAGGCCCGGCCGCTGTACAGGCGCTCGTAGCGCGGCACGAGGTCGGGGCGATCAGCCTCGAGCCAGCCCATGAACACGTTCCGCACCTCACCGCGAAGGTGCAGAGCGACCCCGCCGATGCTCGTCGCTCCCGCGTCCTTCGCGGCGTCGAGCAGCGGCTCGAGCTGGCGCGGGGCGTCGTTGATGCCAGGCATCAGGGGCGCGATCAGCACGCCCGTTGGGATGCCCGCGCGGTTGAGCTCGGCGACCGCCTCCAGGCGCGCCCGCGGGTGGGGCGTGTGCGGCTCGGTGGCGCGCCAGGCCTTCTCGTCGAGTGTCGGGATCGACAGGCACGCCGTTATCCGCGCCCGCTCCGCGGCTTCGAGCATAAGCGGAAGGTCGCGCAGGAGCAGCGGTGACTTCGTGAGGATCGAGCACTCATTCGCCGCGTCACGCAGCGCCTCCCAGATCCCCTCCATCAACCGGTAGCGTCCCTCGACCCATTGATATGGGTCCGTGTTCGTGCCCATCGCGATGTGCTCGCGCTTCCACGAGGGGCGCGCGAGCTCCGTGCGCAGCACCTCCGGCGCGTTCACCTTCACGACGATCTCGCGCTCGAAGTCGCGGCCGGCGTCGAAGCCGAGGTATTCGTGCGTGGGGCGGGCGAAGCAATAAACGCACGCATGGCTGCATCCCCTGTACGGATTGATCGTCCAGCGGAACGGCATGCGCGATTTCTCGGGCACGCGGTTGAGGATGGACCGCGCCTTCACCTCGTAGAAACGGGTGTCCAAGGCCTCGGGTGCGTCGAACCGCCGCACGATCGCCTCGTCGCGGTAGCCCGGCAGCCGGCGCTGTTCGTCGGCCGCGATCGTGAGGTTGTCCCAGCGCACGAACGTATGTTCGCATAACGCCCCGACGGACCCACAACTGCGGCGTTTTCAGACGCTGCGAGCGCGACGAGACGCCGCAGTCTCGCCAGCTCCCAGCCGATTCTCAGACTCGTCTGACGGCGCTCTGAGGCAGGAGATCCATGATCGCGATGCCCCCGGTTTAGCGGGCGAGCAGCGCGGACAGCGCGCCGGCACCCGCGAACAGCATCGACCTAGGAGGTCCGACTCAAATGAACATCTCAAAGCTTCTCGGCGCGACGATGGTCGCCGGAGCCCTGGGCGCGGGCGCGGTCGCGGGCATCGCCACGGCGGCCGGCAACTCGAGCACGCCGAGCAGCGGCACGACGAGCACGACCGCGACGGGCGCCCCGACGACTACCACCCCCCCGCCGAGCTCCCCTTCGAAAACCGCGCCCAGCACGCCCGCCGCACCGCGGTCCTCAAAATCGGGCCACCCCTGCCCCGGCCACCCCGGTTCGGGCTCGCGCTCGGGCTCGAGCGCCGAAGACGCGCCGGGTGCCGCCCCGGGCGCAAGCTACCCCGGTCCCGGCCCCGGACCCGGAGTCACCTACCAGTAGCAACGACGACGACCGCGCCGCCCGCCCGGGGAGCGCCTACCTCGCTCGCGCGAGTAGGCGCTCCTCGCCCGAAAGTGTCTGGCTGCTCGCGGAGTCGATGAGCACCTGCGCGAGCTCGCCCGCGCCGGCGACACCGGCGAAGTTGACGACCTTGTTGTGGCGGGTGCGGCCGCGCAGTCTCGCGGGGTCGGTGCGCGAGGGGCCTTCGACCAGCACGTCCAAGGTGCGTCCGACGAATCGCTGCCCGCGCTCGCGCGCGTGGCGCTGGACGACCTCGACGAGGCGCTCCATGCGCTCGACCTTCACCGGATGCGGAACGAGGCCGTCGGTCACGCTCGCCGCCTCCGTGCCGCGCCGCGGCGAGAAGAGGAACGTGAACGCGCCGTCGTAGGCGACCTCATCGACGACCTCGAGGGTCTGCTCGAAGTCCTCCTCGGTCTCGCCGGGAAAGCCCACGATGATGTCGGTAGTGAGCGACGCGTCGGGAATGTGCTCGCGGATCAGGCGCACGCGGTCGAGGTAGCGGTCGCGGTCGTACGTGCGCCGCATCGCCTTGAGGATGCGAGACGAGCCCGACTGGAGCGGCAGGTGGATGTGCTCGCAAACGCTCTCGAGCTCGGCGTGCGCGCGGATGACGTCCTCGCGCATGTCCTTGGGGTGCGGGCTGGTGTACCGGATCCGCTCGATCCCGGCGATCTCGTCGAGCGCTCCGAGCAGCCCCGCAAACGTCGCGCACGAGGCGGACGGCGCGGTCTCGGCCGCCGCGGGCGCAGCCGTGCGGGAGAGGTCGCGCCCATAGGAGTTGACGTTCTGGCCGAGCAGCGTCACCTCACGCACGCCTTCACGCGCCAGCGAGCGCACCTCCGCGACGATGTCCTCCAGCGGTCGGCTCGCCTCGCGGCCGCGCGTGGATGGAACGATGCAGTACGAGCACCGGCAGTTGCAGCCGACGCTGATCTGCACCCACGCCTGGAACGGCCGCGTGCGTCGCGCTGGAAGCTCACCGGTAAAGCCCTCGAACTCGAAGTAACCCTGCGCGCTCAGCGAGTCGCTGCACAGGAACTCCGCGAGCTTGTGCACCTGACCGGGGCCGAACGCGACGTCGACGAACGGGAAGCGCTCGAAGACCTCCTCCTTGACCGACTGCGCCCAGCACCCCCCCACGCCCACGATCCGCTCGGGCCGTTCGCGCTTCAGGCGCTTGGCCTCACCGAGATGCGCGATGAAGCGGCTGTCCGCCGACTCGCGGATCGAGCACGTGTTGAACAGGATCAGGTCCGCGTCCGCACGCTCGTTCGCGGGCTCATAACCGAGCGACTCGAGCATCCCCTGCATGCGCTCGGAGTCGTGCTCGTTCATCTGGCAGCCGAACGTCGTGAGGTGGTATCGCTTTTGCATAGTGAGCGCCGCCGCCGCAAGCAATCGTAGCCCGCAGCGCCGTGCGGTCGGCGTACGTATGAGCGCGGTCAAGGGCCGAGCGGGCGAGCGCTTCGCCTCCCCGAGGAGTAGGTCGCCCGCACGCGCGCCGGTCAAACAAACTCCCGCAGTGTGCGGCGTCTGTACGTTTCGCCTGCCTTCGACGAGGGCAAAGCGACTCGTAAGCCGCAGAGCAGAGCGCGCGGCTAAATGGTGGCTGCTTGCCGGGATGGGCATTGGACGCCCGGGATGAGGGTCCGGCAAGCGGTCCGCCTTAGCGGGTGCTCGCAGTTTGCGAGCTTGCTCGCCACCTCGCTGGCTCGCAAATTGCGGCGGACGATCGTCCGCGCCGACCGACATCCCCAGTACGCTCGCGGCAGGACATTGGACGTCCCTGCGAGGGTCCGCGCTCACCCTCCTTAGCGCGGGCCCTCCCTATTGCGCCCAGGCAGTGGTCAGCTGCATGCGCGATGCGCTTCGTGCGTCAGCTCGCGTTGCTCGCGCAGCCGGCGCGTGGCACGGGCGGTGTCGCTAGGATGGTTCGTGGTGATGCAACCTCTCCGCGAGGCGGGGTCGCAAGAACGGTCTGGAGTCACACTCGGGGGGGTCCCGTTGTCCGCACGAAGTCACAGAGTGAAGTTTCCCAGCGTGGGATTCATCGCAGCCACGCTGGTGCTTGGAGTCGCGCCGGCTCTGGCGAAGCCCGCCACGCCCGGCCCGAGTGCCAGCTTGACCGCAAAGGCGAAGGCATACGGCAAGTCCTGCGAGGGTGAGAGCAAGGCGCATGTCGCGGGGACGTCTGGCACGCCGTTCTCGAAATGCGTGAACGACATGGCCAAGCTCGCAAACGGATCGGTTAGCAACCCCCGCACCATCTGCAAAGACGAGAGCAAGAAGCACGTCGCCGGACACCCGGGCACCCCCTTCAGCCTCTGCGTTTCCGGCGCCGCGAAGCTGCTCAAAAGCGAGCACGTGCATGTGCACGAGCCCGGACCGGCGGCCGACCGTTGCACCATCGATGCCCGCCGCGTAGACGCGCTCGAGGAACGCATCGGCAGCGCGGCGAACACCGAAGCAGAACTGGAACGGCTGGAAGGTCAGCTCGTGCGCGCCATCGAGCGGGCTCAGCAAGACTGCGGCGCCTGAACGAACTCGGGAGCTCGGGATAGCGGGGTTCGCGCATATCGCACGACCAGGCGACTCGTCGTTCTGCACGGCGAGTCGCTAGCAGCTAGCGGGTCGTTCCTTCCAGGAGTACCCTCGCACCGTGAGGCGCGCTCTGCTTTTGCTCCTCGCCGCGGCTCTCCTCGCCGGCGCGATAGCCGTGGTCGCAAGCGGTTCCGACGTGGCGTCGCGGCCTGCCGCGGTCCAGCGTGCCGCCCACTCCCAGCGCGACGGCCTTCCGACTTACCTCAGGACGCTCGCGCGCCTGCCTGCCCCGCCCCACTCCTGCTCGGTCGCGACAGGCGGCTGTGTCGAAGGCTGCGCGCTGCCCGTCGCGTCTTCACCGGCGCCGCGGCGATCCCCTCCGGGAGCTTGCAGCCAGAGCTCGTCGCACCCGTGCTTCGAGCTGATAGCCGCGCGGCCAGCGATTCGGCCCGCGCGCTTCTGCGCGCCGGCGGCGCGGCCCGGGACCCCCTTCGAAGACATCCCGCCGCCGCTGAGGCGTCGCCCGTAGCCCTGGCATAGCGCGCGTTTGCGCGTTGCGACGCGGCGCCCCTGGGCGCAGACCCTACGCCGCCGCCACGACCGGCGTCACCGGCTCGCTCACGAGCGCAACCGGTGCGTCGCTCTCGGGCTCGCCTGTACTCCGATCGGCGATCGGTTTCGGCCCGTCGCGGCCGATGCCGAGCGCCGTGTAGATCTTGTCCTCGATCTCCTTCGCGAGCGCGGGGTTCGCATCGAGGTGCGCCTTCGCCGCTGGACGTCCCTGGCCGAGGCGTTCCTTGCCGTAGGAGAAGAACGAGCCCGACTTCGAGACGATGTCGTGCTCCATCCCCAGGTCGAGCAGACAGCCCGATGTCGAGATTCCCTTGCCGAACTCGATGTCGAACTCCGCCTGGCGGAACGGCGGCGCAACCTTGTTCTTGACGACCTTCACGCGCACGCGGTTGCCGACCGCCTCGGTGCCGTCCTTGAGCGTCTCGATGCGGCGGATGTCGAGGCGCTGGGACGCGTAGAACTTGAGCGCGCGACCGCCGGGCTGCGTCTCCGGGGAGCCGAAATACACGCCGACCTTTTCGCGAATCTGGTTGGTGAGGACGCACAGCGTCTGCGTGCGGTTGAGGTTGCCGGCGAGCTTGCGCATCGCCTGGGACATCATCCGCGCCTGCGCGCCGACGGTCTGGTCGCCCATCTGGCCCTCGAGCTCGACGCGCGGCGTGAGCGCGGCGACGGAGTCGATCGCGACGACGTCGACCGCACCGGAGCGCACGAGCATGTCGGCGATCTCGAGCGCCTGCTCGCCGTAGTCGGGCTGGGAGACGAGGAGCTCATCGATGTCGACACCGATCTCCTTCGCATACAGCGGGTCCATCGCGTGCTCGGCGTCGATGAACGCGCACACGCCGCCGAGCCTCTGCGCTTCGGCGAGCACGTGGTAGATGAGGGTCGTCTTGCCCGAGGACTCGGGCCCGAAGATCTCGACGATACGGCCTCGTGGCACCCCGCCGATGCCGAGTGCGAGATCTAGCGACAGCGCCCCGGTGGGGATCACCTCGCAGCGAACCTGCGCGCCCTCGTCGCCCATACGCATGACGGTGCCCTTGCCGAACTCGCGCTCGATCTGCGTGAGCGCGCCCTGAAGCGCGGCGTCGCGCGCCTTCGCTGCCTTCTCTTCGTCGGTCACGGGCATCGCCTGTCTCCTAGTGCTCGTTTGGAGTCGAAAAGCTAGAGCTCGCTGCGGATGGAACAGTTGTTCGCATGCTTCGCGCAGGCACGCGCGCAGCCCGGCGGCGAGTGATCGAGCACACCCGGCAAGCACCACCGCCGGCGCCGGCCTGAGGTCAGGTGTCTGCTTCGCGCAGTGCGCCGCCGGCGACGGGTTCGTAGGTCGCACCGGTGGGCGCGAGCCACGAGCGGTAGAGGATGACGCGCTCGGGCTGGAATGAGCGCTGCGGCGTAGGCGGAAGTCGTGCGTCGGAGACGGAGGAGCGGCGTGCGGCGCGAGGCCCGGAGCGGGTGCGGGCGACGGTGACGTGTCCGCGAAATCGCCGCCGCTCGGGCTGCCAGTCGATGGTGTCGCCGATCGCGCGCGCGACCGCGTGCTGCAGCTGGTCGAGCGCACCGCCGGGGCGCTCGACATCGTGAACCTCGACGGCGAGCGCGCGCGGCCGGCGCGGCGGCAGCCACACGGGCGCTCCGAGGGACAGCTTGGGCGCGGCGCGCGCGGCCAGCCCGTCGATGGCGTCGGCGAGCGCGTCGATCTCGTCAACCGGGCGGCTGCCGAGAAAGCACAGCGTCAGGTGCAGCGTGTCTGCATCGAGGATCCGCAGCCGGCCGACCTGCTGGCCGATCTTCGATCGGCGGTCGCCGGAGTCGCGCGCGAGTGCGGAGCACAGCGCCGACGCGGTGGCGCGCGCCCACGTGGCGAGCGCCTCGCGCACGCTCGCGGGCGGATCGATCGCGACGAACAGTCGCGCGTTCTTGCCAGCGGACACGGCCCCTCGCGATGCTAGCGCCGCCTTGCGTGCGGGCACGCGCACGCGCGCGCGCAGCAGTCGCATCGAGGACACGAGACCGCCGACTGGCGCGCTCGGGAGACGGCCCACGGGCGCGGTCGGAAGACGGCCGACGGGCCCGGTCGGCCAAGCCCCCGCGGGGACTCAGCCGTCGGCGAGGGCGCGGCGGATGAGGTGCATGGCGACGGTGGTGGCGCGGTCGCGGATGTCGGCGCGCGATCCTGGGAGGTTGAGGGAGCGCGTGAGGCGCTGATCGCGAGGACCGACGACGCTGAACCAGACGAGCCCGACGGGCTTGTCCTCGGTGCCGCCGTCGGGGCCGGCGATGCCGGTGACGCCGACACCGATGTGGGCGTCGAAGGTGGCGCGGGCGCCGTCGGCGAGCGCCTCCGCGACCTCGCAGCTGACGGCGCCGTGGGTGGCGATGGTCTCGGCTGGGACGCCGACGAGCGCGGTCTTGGCGTCGTTGGAGTAGGCGACGACGCCGCCGACGAAGTACTCGGAAGCGCCGGGGGGATCGGTGAGCCTGGCGGCGAGCTGGCCCCCGGTGCAGGACTCGGCGACGGCGATGGTGTGCCCGCGCAGTAGCTTGGCGACCTGCTGGTCGACGGTGGTGCCGTCGAGCGAGAAGAGCGTGTCGGCGTGACGCTCCCGGACGAGGGCGACGAAGTCGTCATAGGCGCCCTCGGCGGGCGGCTCGTAGCGCGTGACGACCTCGATCTCGCCGCGTTTGAGGCAGGTGGTGATCTCGAGCGGGTCGAGGTCTAGGCCGTCGCGCTCGGCGGCGCGGAGCGTCTCGGCGATCTCGGACTCAGGGATGCCGAACAGCCGCAGCGTGCCGAGCCGGTACGTTGGAGCGTCCCGCAGGACGTCGGAGAGGGCTCCGTTGCGGGCGGCCTGTTCCCACATCGGCTGAAGCTCGCGCGGGGGCCCGGGCAGCACCACGATCGTGGGCGCGCCTCCACCGCCGCCGCCGCCGCCGCCGATCGAAGATCGGCCAGCAGATCGGCCAGCAGATCGGCCAGCAGGCGCGACGACGAGCCCGGGGGCGGTGCCGACGGGGTCGAGCACGCGCGCGCCGGCGGGGATGGTGGCCTGCTTGCGGGTGGCGAGCGCGATGGCGTCGCGGTCGAGGTTGGGCCAACGCTTGGCGAGCGGCGCGACGATCTCGGCGATGCGGTCCTCGAGCTGCTCGTCGAGGACCATCTCGCGGCCCTGGAAGCGGGCGACGATCTCGGCGGTGAGGTCGTCGGCGGTGGGCCCGAGCCCGCCGCTGGTGACGACGACGTCCATGCGGCGCTCGCTCATGAAGCGCAGCGCGTCCTGCATGTCCTGCGGACGGTCGCCGACGATGAGCGTGTAGGCGAGATCGACGCCGAGGTCACGCAGGCGGTCGGCGAGCCAGGGCCCGTTGCGGTCGGAGACGCGGCCCGAGAGCACCTCGGTGCCGGTGACGACGATGCCGGCGCGGACGCTCACACGCTCACGCACACGTCGGGAGGTGTCCAGGCGTCAGGCGTTTGCGCCCGCTCGCCTTGGTGATGGAATAGCCGATGGCTTCGTTCGAGGGCGGCACGTGGCGGACGACGCCGTCCACGCGCATGACGACGGAGCTGTTCCCGAGCGTGATCTGGAAGCGCCGCGCGCGATACGTGCGCGTGCTTTCGCCCGCGGAGAGTTCTTCGCCGGGAATGAGCTTGCGGCCGCCGTCGCCAAGCAGGCACACGTAGACCCGCGCGCGTGGTTCGAGCGACAGGTACACGTACGCGGGCGGCGCGGCTGCGGACGCGGAGCTCGATGCGGCCGAGCCGGCGGCCGCGGAGCCCTTCGCTTTCGATTTGTGCGCCGCGGGCGAGCGCGTCGAGGCGGTGTTTTTGTGGTTGTTCGAGCTCGAACCGCCACTCACGAGCCCGAAGACGAGCAGGGCGATGATGACGAGGATGACGCCGACGAGCGCGAGGTAGCCGCGCGAGGGGCGCGACGGCGGGCGGCCGCCGGACGAGCGCGTGCGGTTGCGCTGCGAACCGGGCACGATCGGCTCGAGCACGGCGTCGCTGGGGTGTTCGTGGCTCGTGCGGTACTGCTCGACGAGCGCTTTACCGTCGAGCCCGAGCGCCTGCGCGTAGGTGCGCAGGAAGCTCTTGACGAACGTTGGCCCGGGCAGCAGGCTCCACTCCTCGTTCTCGAGCGCGCGCAGGTACTTGGCGCGAATCTTCGTCTTGGCCTCGATCTCGGACACGTCAATGCGCGCGCGCATGCGGGCGTCGCGCAGCGTTTCACCGATGTCGGGCATAGCTCGTCTGGAAGGCTAGTCGGTGCTCGTCGCGGTGCTCCCCGCGGGTTCGCGAAGCACGGCGAGCACGCGCGGGAGGTCGGCCTCGGTGATGAGCACGGTCCTGGGCTTGGAGCCTTCGTAGCCGGAGATGACGCCGCGCCGCTCGAGCATGTCGATGACGCGCCCGGCGCGGGTGTAGCCGAGGCGCAGGCGGCGCTGGAGCATGGAGGTCGAAGCGGTCTGCATTTCGGCGACGAGCGTGATCGCGTCGGCGAGCATGGGGTCCTCGTCGGGATCGAGCTCGTCGCCCCCGCCGCCGGCGGCGTCGGACTCGACCTCTTCGAGCAGCTCCTCGTGCAGGTCGGGCTCGCCCTGACGGCGCCAGTGCTCGGTGAGGCGCGCGATCTGGCGCTCGTCGATGTAGGCGCCCTGGATGCGCTGCAGCCGCGACGTCCCGACGGGGCTGAAGAGCATGTCGCCCTGGCCGAGCAGCGACTCGGCGCCGTTCTGGTCGAGGATGACGCGCGAGTCGGTCTGCGAGGAGACGGCGAAGGCGATGCGCGAGGGCACGTTCGCCTTGATCATCCCGGTGATGACGTCGACGCGCGGGCTCTGCGTGGCGAGCACGAGGTGGATGCCGACGGCGCGCGCCTTCTGCGCGAGGCGGATGATCGAGTCCTCGACGTCGGTCGGCGCGACCATCATCAGATCGGCGAGCTCGTCGATCACGCAGAGGATGTAGGGGAGCGGGGCTTCGCCCCGCTTGGAGCGGACGACGTTCAGCTCGACGAGGCCGCGCGTGCGGGCCATGGACATGATCCCGTAGCGCTGCTCCATCTCCTTGACGAGGTTGGCGAGCGCGTTGGCGGCCATGCGCGGGCTGGTGATGACGGGCGTGAGAAGGTGCGGGATCGACTCGTAGTGGTTGAGCTCGACCTGCTTCGGATCGACGAGCACGAGGCGCGCCTCGCGCGGGGAGGCGCGCAGGAGGACGCTGGCGAGCATGGCGTTGATCGCGCCGGACTTGCCGGCGCCGGTGGTGCCGGCGACGAGCAGATGGGGCATCTTGGCGAGGTCGGCGCCGATGGCCTTGCCGGCGACGTCCTTGCCGAGCCACACGGACAGCGGCGACCAGTCGGCGGGCGGATCCTGGAAGACGTCGCCGAGCCGGACGATGCGGCGCTTGGCGTTGGGGATCTCGACGCCGACGGCCTGCTTGCCGGGAATCGGCGCGAGGATGCGGATGTCGGTCGCGGCGAGCGCGTAGGCGAGGTCGTCCTTGAGCGTGGCGACCTTGGACATCTTGGTGCCGGGCGCGAGACGTAGTTCGAAGCGCGTGATGTGCGGGCCGGCGACGGTGCCGATGACGGTGGCGCGGACGTCGAAGTGGCCGAGCGCCTCGAGCAGCGCGGCGGCGGTCTGCTCCTGGCCGGCGGTGTCGGGCCGCGCTTCGCCGCCGGTGGAGCGCGTGAGCAGCGCGCCGGCGTCGGGGAGCCTCCACACGAAGGCGGGATCGTCAGTGGCCGACTCGCGGAACCTCCCCTGCGGCGTGAGCTCGCCCTCGCGCGGGCCGGGCGCCTGGAGCGAGGCCTCCCGCTCCCCCGCGGGCTCCTCGCCGGCGCCCGCGGGCGCGTTCGGCCGGGGCCCGGCGACGACGTCCTCCCCATCCCCGTCCGCGGGCGCGCGGCCGGCGCGCCCTTCCGCGACCTCGGCGTCAGCGTCGCGCCGGCCGGCCTCCGATCGGTCGCGCGAGGCGTAGCGCTCCTCGGGCGGGGGCGCCTCGACGTGCGTGGCGCGGACGATGAGGGCGCGGTCTTGGGGTTCGGGCGGGCCGTCGACCGATCGAAGATCGGCCAGCGAGACGGCGAGCGGCTCGGTCGCGGGCGCGTCGTCGCCCCGTGGCCGCTCGTCGCCAAGCGCGCGGACGAGCGCGAGCATGCGCACGGCGGCGCGCGCGAGCGTACGCACGGCGGCGCCGAGCGAGGTGCCGGTGACCAGGCCGAGCCCGCCGAGGAGCAGGCAGACGATGACGATGGTGACGCCGACGTCCTGCACGAGGCGGTGCGCGAGCACGTACAAAGCCTCGCCGACGATCCCGCCGTGCGCCTGGAGGAAGCGCGAGGACCAGCCGGTGCCCGCGGAGGTGATGCCGGCGGTGCCGGCGGCGAGCGCGATGGTGACGGCGAGCGCGAGGCAGACGAGCCCGGCGACGCGCGGCTCGGGTCGCACGAGATCCTCGCGCAGCGAGGTCTCTTCGCGCTGGCCGATCTCCGATCGGTCGCGCCGCTCGGCGAGCAGCGGGCGCAGCAGCAGCAGCGCGCCGGCCGAGAGCACGGCGACGGGAGCGAGCACGCGCGCGCGTCCGAACGTCCACCCGAGCGCGCTCGCGAGCGCGTGCGCGACTCCGCCGCCGGCGAGCCCGCCGTAGAGAACGAACGCGAGGTAGGTGCCGATCGCGAGCAGGACGAGCCCGACGACGTCGCGGGTGCGCTGATCGAGCTCGTGCGGGCGCAGCGAGCGCGCGATCGAAGCGCCGAGGGAGAGCGCCCCTTTGAACGCGCCGCGACGCGCGCGCGCACGAGCGCGCGCCCGCGACGCGCGGGTTCGGCGCGCACGAGGGCGCTTGCGCGTGCTGCTCATCCCGCGCAACTTCGACGCCGATAGCCGGGACCCTGCTCTCGGGGCCTTACCATCGCTTTAGAGCACGTCGGTACACACGAATGATGAACGACTTTGCCCGCGCACCGCGCGTCCTCGTGATCGAGGACGACGAGGACATCGCCCAGGCGTTGCAGCGCTCGCTGCGCATGGAGGGGTACGAGGTGCGCGCGGCGGGAGACGGGAACACGGCGCTCGAGCACGGGCGCGCGTTCGCTCCCGATCTGGTGATCCTCGACCTCGGTCTCCCGGGGCTGGACGGCGTCGAGGTCGCGCGCGCGCTGCGCGCGGACGACGACGTGCCGATCCTGATCCTCACGGCGCGTGATGCGCTGGAGTCGCGCGTCGAAGGCCTGGACGCGGGGGCGGACGACTACCTGGTCAAGCCGTTCGAGCGCCAGGAGCTGCTGGCGCGCATGCGCGCGCTGCTGCGCCGCCGGCCTCCGCGCGGATCGGCGCCGCTGCGAGTGGGCGACCTCCTTCTGAACGTGGACACGCACGAGGTCACGCGCGGCGAGCGCGCGATCGAGCTGACGCAGCGCGAGTTCGAGCTGCTCGAGTACCTGATGCGCAACGAGCGCATCGTGATCTCGCGACAGCGCCTGCTGGACGAGGTCTGGGGGTACGACCCGTTCTCGACGACGAACACGATCGAGGTGTTCGTGTCGAACCTGCGGCGCAAGCTCGAGGCCGGCGGCGAGCAGCGCCTGCTGCACACGATCAGAGGGGCCGGTTACGTCCTTCGCGCGTAAGCTGCTGCGCCTGCCGCGGCGGGCCTTCACGCGCGCCTCGCAGAGCTTCGACCGCCTGCCGATACGCGTACGGCTGGCGAGCGCCTCGGCGCTGCTGACGTTCGTGATCCTGTGCGCGTTCGCGGTGGCGATCGGCTCGCTGACCGTGCACCGGATCCGTAACGACTTCAACAAAGAGGTCGCCGACACCGCCAACCAGCTGCCCTCGCAGCTGAAAATCACCTTCAACCCGGTCAACGGCGCGTTCGCGTTCGCGCCGCTGCAGTACCTCGCGTCCGGTGACCACGCGGTGATCCGCATCATGAGCATCGCCGGCGCGGTCGAGGAACAGTACCCGGCGAACGCGCCGGCGTTCGGCTTTCTGGCGCCGGGCACGACGGTGACCGTGCACGGCTACCGCGTGGTCAACAAG
>DATBCA010000043.1:0-2532 GCA_036270715.1 Solirubrobacteraceae bacterium | reverse complement strand
GGAGCGGTCGTCGTGCCGGCAGTCGTCGTGCCAGCGGTCGTCGTGCCAGCCCTCGGCGTGCCCGCGGTCGTGGTCCCTACCGTAGGAGTCGTGGCGGTGTCGCTCGCGGACGCCGCGGTGGTCGTCGGCGCCGCCGTGTCGGTGGTCGTGGCGGGCTGCGCCGACGACGGGGTCGTCTGCGGTGCGCTCGCGCCCGTGGAGGCTTCGCCGCTCGCGGGCGTCGTGCTCGTGGGAGCGGTGGCGGTCGTAGTGGGCGGGCTCGTGGCCTGCGGCGGAAGCTGCGTTGTGTCGGAGGTCACCTGCGTGACCTGCGTTGCGGCCGGCTGCGCCGTCGCGGGCGGCGTTGCGCCGCTCGCCGGAACCGGCGCGGCGGCGGTTGTGGTGGGCGCTATGACGGGCGTCGCTGCGGGATGCAGTAGCGCGGCCGCCGGCTTGGTCTTCGCGCGTGCCCTCTTCGCGGCCTTCTCGCGGTGGGCGGCGACGCTCGTGTGGACGCGCGTGAGCGTGATCGGCTGCGCGCGGTCGCCGACCACGACCGGCTCGGCGGCTTCTGCGCTCTCGGCGACGTAGCTGTGCGTCGCGTGCGCGCGCACGGGGTGTGGGGCCGTCAGGTGGTTGGCGGCGACGGCGCCCGCTCCCACGATCGCGGCGGCTGCGAGGCCGGCTACGGCCTTGGAGGCGATTGCGCCCGCGCCGATCGTAAACGCGCCACCCGCGCTGGCAGCGCCCGTGGCGCCTCCCGCGGTTGCGAGTGCGCCGGCTCCGGCGCTCGCGCCGACGGTCACGCCGGCGCCGCCGGCGACCTGCGCGCTGCTCGCCGACGCGGTCGCGCCGAGCTTCGCGAGCACGAGCTTCTTGAGCAGCAGCAGCGGCGCCACGGGGAAGATCGCGGCGAGCGCCTGGTTGTTGTCGCGCAGCTGGCGCTTGAAGAAGCGGCAGCGCTCGCAGTCGCGGACGTGGCGGCGCGTCGGAGGCGTGATCTTCTGGAGCCCCTCGGCGACGTGCCCCAGCTCCAGCCGCACCTCTTCGCAGCTGAGCTTGCGCGCCTCGGCGGCCTCGGCGAGGGAGATGCGCGCGCGCACGAGCAGCGACTTCACCGAAGGGACCGTCGTTTCCATCGCGTCGGCGATCTGCTCGTATGAGAGCGCGTCGATCTCGCGCAGCAGCAGCGCGGTGCGCTGCGTCTCGGGCAGCTTGCCGACGTCGTGCAGGAGCTCGCGGAAGCTCTCGCGCTTGAGCGCGCGGTCGCTCGTCGACATGCCGTGATCGGCGAAGTGGACATCCATCGAGTCGACGCCGATCGCAGAGGCGCGGCGCAGGTGGTTGAGCGAGCGGTTGCGCGCGATGCGGTACAGCCAGGGACGCGCGTTGATCTCGCGCTCGTCCGCGAGCAGCGCGTTGAACGCCGCCGCGAACACCTCCTGGAGCACGTCCTCGGCGTCCTCGCGCGAGCCGAGCATGTGGCGGCAGAACGCAAGCAGGCGCGATTCGTAGCGCGAGCACAGCACCTCGAACGCGGCGTGCTGCCCACGGCGCGTCAGCTCGATGAGTTTCTCATCGGATTGCAGCCGCAGTAGCGGCGAGGGCCCCCGTAAACCTGCGAGGGCACCCGAAGGTGTGAGTGCCGAAGCCTCCAAAGAACGCTCCTAATCGCGGCGGTTACCCTCAAGACACGGTAGCAACCGGTGAGTTTCGGTCCTCGAGGTCGCGCACACCGCTGCGGTCCGTAGACTCAGCCGCAGCGCCCGGGTGGCGGAATCGGCATACGCAGCGGATTTAAAATCCGCGGCCCGCGAGGGCATGTGGGTTCGAGTCCCACCCCGGGCATCGGCCGGCGACGGCGGGCCGGGGCGAGGCCTGCCGAGCGCACGAGCGCCGAGCCAAGCCTACGCGCGACCCGGTAGAGTCGCCGCTCGGATGTCGGCGACCGACGAGACCGAGCAGGCGGCGGCGACCTTTCACGGCGGCCGGTTGGTCGCGCGGCGGTTGAAGGCGCACGGCGTCAGCAAGCTGTTCACGCTGTCGGGCGGGCACCTGTTCTCGATCTATGACGGCGCGCGCGCCGAGGGGATCGACATCGTCGACGTACGACACGAGTCGACGGCCGCGTTCGCGGCCGAGGGCTGGGCGAAGGTGACGCGCGAGCCCGGCGTGTGCGCGCTCACGGCGGGGCCGGGCGTGACCAACGGGATGAGCGCGATGGCCTCCGCGCAGGCGAACCACTCGCCGATGGTCGTGCTCGGCGGGCGCGCGCCGGCGCTTCGCTGGGGCCACGGGTCTCTGCAGGAGATCGATCACGTCCCGTTCGTGCGACCGCTGACGAAGCTCGCGGCGACGGCGGGCGCGACGGAGGAGATCTCGGGCCTCGTCGACCTGGCGTTCGACGCGGCGCTCACCCCGCACGGCGGACCGACGTTCGTCGACTTCCCGCTCGACTACGTGTTCATGGAGGCGGCCGAGACACCGCCCGCGGAGCGCGAGTACTCCGAGGCGCAGGCGGCGCGCTCGAGGCGCGCCGACGCGGCAGCGCTG
>DATBCA010000042.1:0-6301 GCA_036270715.1 Solirubrobacteraceae bacterium | reverse complement strand
GGGTCACGCCCGCCACCACGCCTCGCGCGCCCGCCACAGGCGTGGGCACGGGCGCTCGCGCTGTGCGCCCCAGAGCCACTCCCCGCAGAACTCCTCGAGCCGCGCCTGCGTCGCCGGCCTGCGCCGCTCGGCCCCGGGTCCTGCGCGCAGGCGCCACGGCGCGCCCTCGCGCGCCGCTGCGAGCGCCGAGCGCGCCGCGGCCCAGCGCCGCGCTGCGATCGCACGCGCGCTCGCGACCCCGTGCGAAAACACGCAGATCACCCCCGAACCCACGAACCTCGAATCGGCACGAGCCGCTGTCCTGTGCCTCATCAACCACCAGCGCGCGCAGAACGGCGAGGAGCCGCTGGTCGTCGATCCGCGCCTCCAGTCCGCCGCCGAAGCGCACGTCGAGGAGCTCATCAGCGCCGACTACTTCGCGCACGTCTCTCCCAGCGGCGTTACGCCCGTCGACCGAATCCGCGCAACCGGCTACATCCCCGGCCCCGAATTCGGCTATCTCATCGGCGAGAACCTCGCCTGGGGCACGCTCACGCTCTCCACGCCGCAGACGATCGTGGAAGCGTGGATGGCGTCTCCCGAGCACCGCGCGAACATCCTCGAAGGCCGCTACGTCGACACCGGCATCGGCATCACGCCCTCCGTTCCCGCCTCGTTGTCGGGCGGGTCGCCCGGCGCGACGTACGCACAGGAGTTCGGGACGATCACTTCCTGAACCGCGCGTCGCCGGCGTTCGCTACGCTGCGAGGACCAGAGAAAGGAGGTGGTCCTAACGTTGACTGACAGTACTTGCGGGACCCTGGAGGTGACCGGCCGCTAGGTCGGAGAGGCTGGACCGCTTAGCGGAATCCAACCCGGGCCACCCCGAGGCGACTGCCGGACCCGGTCCCTCCGGCGCAGCGCTTGCCGTCTCGGTCATTCCAGTCAGAGCAGTCAGCGAGGGGCACCACGTCGGGGTGCCCCTCGTCTTTTAGGAACGCTCGCAAGACGCGCCGTGACGGCGAGAAAAGCGGCGCGCGCGCGTTGGTCGGGCAGGACGCTAGGCGGCCTGCGGGAGGTACTGCAGCCACGCCGCCGGAATCGTCGGGCTCGCGACGCGGATGAAGATCTCCGCGCGCGGCGTGTGCGGCGCCCGCCGCGGGTGCATCCCGGCCTGGCGCGGCAGGCGGTCGCCCTTGCGGCGATTGCACGGCGCGCACGACGCGACGATGTTGTCCCACGTCGAGGACCCGCCCTTCGAGCGCGGGATCACGTGATCGACGGTCAGGTTCGAGCGCGATCCGCAGTACTGGCACGTCCAGCTGTCGCGAGCGAATACCGCCCGGCGCGTGATCTTGCGGCGGTGTGCGTCGTGGGGGACGCGCACGTACGTAACGAGCCGGATGACGACAGGGCGGGCGAGAGTGGAGGTCTCGGAGTGGAGCTCGTAGGAGCTGCGCTCCAGCACCTCGGCCTTCTCCTTCAGCAGCAGGACCACAGCGCGCCGAACCGTGCAGACGTTGATCGGCTCGTACGTCGCGTTGAGAACCAGCACCCGTCCACACATCGCCTCCTGCGGCGATGTGTCAGGTCCGTGCCGAAAGTGCGTGGATGACGACACGGACCCCACCGGCTCCGGTGGGACTGTGCATTCCATTCCAGCGCCGGAGTCTAGCGGGGCGCGCCCGCACGGCGGTTATCCGGCTGTGCTCTCGCGAGCTTCCGCGGGCGCGGCCGCGTGGTACGCGCCCATCACGTGAATCGTTTCGCAGTGCGCGCTCACGCCGGCAATCGCGTCCGCGACGGGCGGCTCGTCAGGGTGCCCGTCGAGGTCGACGAAGAACATGTAGCTGCCAAGCTGCGCGCGCAGCGGGCGCGACTCGATCTTCGTGAGGTTGATTTCGCGCCGGGCGAACTCGTCCAGGCAGCGGACGAGCCAGCCCGAGTGGTCGGCGCCGGCGCCCCAGAACACGAGCGAGGTCTTCCACGGCCTTGCCGGCGAGCTCCGCAGCGGCGGCTGTGCACCGTCGCCGGCGCGCGCGAGCCACGCGAATCGCGTTTCGTTGTCGGCACGCTCCTCGATCCCCTCGCGCAGGATCACCCCGCCATAGATCTCGGCCGCGAGGGTCGTGCCGATGGCCGCGCTGCCTGGTGCTCGATCGCGCGTGACCGTGCGCACCGCCTCCGCGCTCGAGTCGGCCGCGACGGTGCGCGCGCGCGGGAGCTCGCCGCGCAGGAACAGGGCGCACTGGCCGAGGACCTGCGGATGTGAGAGCACGGTGTCGATCGCAGCGAGCTCGACGTGCTCGCTCGCTATAAGCGCGTGTGAGACGCGCAGCAGCACCTCGGCGACGATGCGCACGTCGCGCGCCTCACCGGCGAGCAGGTCGAGCGTCACGCTTACGGATCCCTCGAGCGAGTTCTCGAGCGGGACGAGCGCGAACGCCGCTTCGCCCGAGCGAACCGCCATCACCGCGTCGTAGATCGTCTTGACCGGCACGCGCTCGACCGCCGCGTCGTCCGCGCTGACGAGCAGCGCCTGTTCGCTGAAGGTACCCGCCGGCCCGAGGTAGGCCACGCGGGCCCGCTTTTCTACGTGCATGCTCAGGCGGGGTGCTCTGCGTGGCCACCCGTGCCGGTGGGTGCGAGCGCCGCCGCGACCGCTTGGGCCTCCTCGGGGGAGAGCTCGAGTTCGCCCTGGCCCGCGACAACCGCCTTCGCGTAGACGCGCGCCTGGTCGCGGTGGTGAATGCTCGAGAGCACGATCCCCGACTGCTCATCGTCGAGCAGCGCGATCGAGACCGACTGGTAGCCGGAGAGCTCGTTGTACGCGTCGTAGCGCACGAGCGCGCGGTGCGCGATCGTCCCCCGCAGCGCCGCCTCGACGCTCGCGATCCGCCCGTCGCTGTGCCGGCTTGTGGCGTCGACATGGGCGTGCAGCTCGTCGAACGCCCCCTCGAGCTCCGCCGCGTGCTCGACCACGTCACGCGAGCCGCGGTCTCCCAGGACTACGCGCTGGGCGCGGCGCATACGGCGCAGCGCCAGCGCGAGGCTCGCGCACGCGAGCAGCGCGATCACCGCCGCGCCGGCGGCGCCGACCGCGACGGCGCCGTTCGTTCCCGAGAGCGCGGCGAGCATCGCCAAAACTTAGCCGCTCGGCAGGCGAGCGTGCCGCGCAGGCGAACAGCCCGGGGCAACCGTCGCAGTGGCGCGGGCTCCTCGGCTATTTGCCGAAGATCGCGAGGTACGTGCCCTTGTTGTTTTCGAGGTCGTTCTCGCCGCGGACGCCCTCGATATACGATTCGATCTTCGCCGCGACGCCGAGCGGGATGCCCGCGATCGGGATGTCGACGCTCGCAACCTTGCCGGGTTCGGTTTTTTCGATCACGTGTGAGGCTTTGAACGTTTTTCCACCGGCGGTGACCGTCACGTCGACCTTCACGTTGGTCTCGTCGAATTCGCCCGAGTTTTCGACCTGGAGGGTGAACGTCGGGCTGCCGCCGCCGGAGATGTGGTTGAGCGTGGGTTCGACTTCGAGCGCGGTCGCGCCGACGCTGGTGCCCTTGAGCGCGTGGCCGTGATTGCCGGGCGTGAACGACCCGCTCTGCGTCGAGCTCGCCGGCTGCCCCGTGATGCGCGATTGCACCGTCGTCGCTTCCAGCCAGCCGAGGTTCGGCAGCGAACGCGAGGCTGCGGGCGAGACGCCTTCGACTCCGTCGGCGGCGAGCGTCTGCGATATCAGCGGCGCGACGCGTTGCGAGTAGACGACGTCCGACGCGAGCAGGAGCTCCATGTCGCCTGCGAGCTTTGTCAGCGCCTGCGTGTCCTGGCCGCCGAGCGCTGCGGGCGCGAGCGCGGCAATCTTCGCGAGCGCTTCCGAGCGCAGGTCGTACGTGAGCGCGAGGTTTCGCTGCGCCGCGGCCATGTCGCCGGGCGCGCTGAGGCCCCTGGCGCGCGTCGCGATGGCCTGCGCCTGGATGCGCAGCTGATCGATATGCACCCCGACTTTCAGCGCCGACTGCGAGCCGGCGCCCGAGAGCGTCGAGAACAGCGGCTTGGAAACGTTGGTCGCAAACGATTCAGCGAGTTCGCCGACGGCGTTGTTGTAGTTCTTCAGTTCTTCGTGCTTTTCGCTTTTCAGGCACGCGTTGATCCCGATCACGATCGCGATCAGGAGCACCACCGCGACGCCCGCGGCGACCCGCCGGCGCACCATCAGCGTGTGCCGGTCTACCGGCAGCGAGCGCGCGCCGGGGCGCGGCTGTCGCGGCCGTGAACTCGGTCTCGGTTTGGACGCCCCCCTCGACGGCCTCGCGACCGTCTCCTCGCCATCGTCGAAAAACGACAAAAAGCCCGCTCCTTAGAACATTCCGAAGGTGCCCAAGTATGACTGGCGGGCACTTTTTGCACTTTCCTGCAAGTTCTCGCCCGTACGCGGCGCCCGCCCGCGCGCGCGGAAGGTCTGAAGGTACCGGCGGCGAACGCAGCACGCGGTGGACTCCCCGCAGACCCTGCTCCACGCGCGGCGCACGTCCGGGCGCGGCGGACGGGCGGCGTCGGGAGCACCCGGCGGCGCACGCGCGCCGGGGCGCTCGGGCGACGCCGCGTCTGCCGAGCAGCTGCTCCTCGGGCGCTACCGCCTGCACGACCAGCTCGGTGCAGGCGGGTTCGGCGTGGTGTGGCGCGCGCACGACGAGCTGCTGCGGCGCGAGGTGGCCCTCAAGCGCATCCCGCGCACGCCCGGAGCCGATCGCGACCGCGCGAGCCGCGAGGCGCTCGCCGCCGCGCGCCTGTCCCACCCCGCGATCGTCGCGCTGTACGAGGCCTGCGCGACGGACGACGCCTTCTACCTCATCTCCGAGCTCGTACACGGGCACACCCTCGCGCGTCTGATCGCCGGGCACGCGCTGCCGGACGAGGCGACCCTCGCCGTCGGCCGCACGCTGTGCGACGCGCTCGCGCACGCGCACTCGCGCGGAGTCATCCACCGCGACGTCAAGCCCGGCAACGTGATCGTTCCGCACGCGTTTCTCGACGGCTCCGGTGGCACCGCCACGAAGCTCACCGACTTCGGCGGCGCTTGGATGAGCGGCGCGGGCGCGCTCACGCGCACGGGCGACGTGATGGGGACGCTCGCGTACATGGCTCCAGAGCAGGCGGAGGGACGCGACGCGGAGGAGCCCGCCGATCTGTACTCGCTCGCGCTCGTGCTCTACGAGGCGCTCAGCGGTGCGAACCCCGTTCGCGGCGCGACGCCCGCGGAGACCGCGCGACGCATCGGCAAGGGCGTGCCGAGCCTCGCACGCTCGCGAGGCGATCTCCCGCGCGCGCTCGTCGAGGCGCTCGACCGCGCGCTGCTGGAGCGCCCGCGCAGCCGCGGGACGCTCGGCGAGCTGGGTGAAGCACTGTCCGCCGTACTCGCGGTTATCGCCCCAGCGCGGCAGGGTGCGCTATTCGACGAGGAGGAAGCGACCGTGCGTACGGCCGACGACCCCGAGCGCTCGCCCACCGTGCGCCGATCGAGCGGCCGCCCGGCGAGGCGCACGGCGCGTCCGCCGGCCGGCGCGCAGCGACTCGACGCGCCCGGCGGCTCCGCGGTTTTCGACGACGTGCGTTGGAGCGACGACGCTCGAGGCTTCGGCGAGGAGCGAGCCGGGCTGCCGCTTTCGCGCGGCTTCGTCCGCGAGCGGGCGCCCTGGTGTCGCGCTCCTGCTCCTCGCCGCGAGCGTCCCCCTGCTGGCGATCGCGCGCCGAAGCTCGGGCGCGTGGATGCTCGCGGCGCTCGCTCCGGCTCTCGGTGCGGCGGGCGTCGCGGGAGCGTTCCCCGCGATCGCCGGCCAGCTGCGCACGTGGCGGATGCGCGCCGGGGTGGGAGCGCTCGGCTACTGGTGGCTCACGCTCGCGCAACCGCTCGCGCACGTGCGCCTGTGGCTCGCGGCCCCGCGCGCGCTGCCGCCGCGGTCGGTGTGGGAGCCCTCGCTCTCGCACGCGACGCACGTGCTCGCGCCGATGCTCAGCACCGGCGTCGTCCTCGGCGCCGGGATATGGGCGGCAGGCGCGCTCGCGCTACCGCGGCTCGCGCGCGGGCGCAGCGCGCTCGCGGACGCGATCGCAGTCGGCGCGTGGTCGGTGGCGCTCGTCCTTGCCGCGCGCGCGCTCGACGGCCCGCTGCCGGCGGGCGTCACGCACGCGAGCCCGCGCGGGGCGATCCTGGGCGCGCTCTTCGGCGCGGCGATCGCGCTCGGCGCACGCGCGCTACGCGGCCCCGTTTGACGTTTGCAGCCCGCGCGGGCGCCTGTGGGCCGGTGGTACGGTCGCCGCG
>DATBCA010000041.1:0-4477 GCA_036270715.1 Solirubrobacteraceae bacterium | reverse complement strand
CCCGCCCGGCTCCAGCACACGCCGCGCCTCGGCCAGCGCTGCGGCCTGGTCGTCGACGTGGTGCAGCATCGAGATCATCGTCGCCGCGTCGAACGTCTCGTCCGCGAACGGCAGCCGCTGGGCGTCGGCGTGCACGGTTTCGAGTCCCTTCGCGGTGGCTCGCGCGAGCATCTCGCGCGAGCGGTCCACGACCGCCGGCTCCCAGCCTTCCCGCTTCAGCGCGACGGCGTAGTTGCCCGTCCCGCCGCCGATCTCGAGCAGCCGCCGGCCGGGTGCGTTCTCGAGCGCACGCAGCAGCGCGCGCGGCGCCGTTGGCCTCGCGGACCGCGTGTGGTCGTAGCACCGGGTCTGCTTGGAGTAATCAGGTAGTAGCCCCACGCTCGTCAGCTGCGTTGCTCGCGAGGACGACCTCCTCGGCCGCGTCGGCGCCGCGCCGCACGAGCTCCTCGACGTCCGCGCGGTCCTCGGTGAAGCGCCCGAGCACGTATGCCGAGACGATCTCGGGATCGCTCGTCGCCGGGCGCCCGACGCCGAGGCGGATGCGCATGAAGTCCGCGCTGCCCAGCTCGCGGCGAAGCGACTTCAGACCGTTGTGCCCCGCGAGCCCGCCGCCGAGCCGAGTCTGGACCTGACCAAAGGGCAGGTCGATCTCGTCGTGCACGACGAGCACGCGCTCCAGCGGGACCTTCAGAGCGCCCCGCGCCGGGCCGACCGAGCGCCCGGCGTCGTTCATGAACGTCTGCGGGCACAGAACAGCCACGCGCACGCCGTCCACGCGGCCCTCGCTGACGCGAGCGCGAAAGCGCTCGCGCGCACGTTGCAGGTCCCAGCGCGCGACCAGCGCCTCGGCCACGCGGAACCCGACGTTGTGGCGCGTGGCAGCGTACTCGCGACCGGGATTTCCGAGTCCGACGATCAGCCAATCGACGCTGCCGCCTCCCGATCGGAAGGGGTTTCGCAGCGGCCGCTACTCCTCGGAGGACTCGCCCTCGGCCGGCGGCGCCTCGTCACCCTCGGCGGCCTCGGCCTCGGCCTCCTCGCCGACGAGCTCGGTCTCGGCCTCGAGTTCTTCCTCGACTTCGGCCTGCAGGCGCGGCGGCGACAGCGTCGCGACGACGACGTCCTCGGTGTCGTCGAGCAGCGTCACGCCGTCGGGCATCACGATCGCGGCGAGGGGGATCGTTTCGCCGATCTGCATCTCGCCGATGTCGTGAACGACGGACTCCGGAATCGCCGTCGGCAGCGCTTCGACGTTGAGCTCTCGGATCTGCTGCTCGAGCACTCCGCCTTCCTTGACCCCGGGCGCCTCCTCGACGCCGTTCAGCTCGAGCGAAACGACCGCGTGGATCGCCTGATCGAGGCGCACGCGCAGCAGGTCGACGTGAACCGTCGCGCCGCGCACGGGATCGCGCTGGGCTTCCTTGAGCACAACGGGTGTCGCTCGCGCGCCGTCGACGCTCAGGTCGAGCACCGCGCCCGAGGAGGCGAGCGCGATGCGCAGCTCGCGTGCGTCGGCATCGAAGCCGACCGGGCCCCCGTCGCCTCCGTAGAGCACGCCCGGAACGCGGCTTGCACGGCGCAGGCGCCGTGCCGCACGCGAGCCGCGCGCGGTGCGGCTTTTCACATCGAGTCGCGTCGATTCGGAGGCCATGCGAGAAGCGAAGACTCTACCAATCGTCGTTTCACTGCCCGAGCAGCGGCGCGCCTGCTTCTTCTTCGGCTTCGAGCTGCGTCTGTTTGGTGCATTTGCCGTTGTTCGCGATCGGGGCGCTGAGCCCGATCACGTGCACGTGGATGCCCGTGAGGAAGTTGCCGGTCCGGTGAACGTTCACGCACTGGACGACCGGGAGCATGCCGATCACGGTCCACGCGAGCCGCGTCCTGCCCGTCGCGCCACCGAGCGAGTACGCCGTCGGAGAGCTCAGCGCGAGGATCTTGACCGCGCCGCGTCGGCGCAGTCGCGGGTTCGCCACATTCGCCCGCACGATCGCCGCGCACGCGCTGCTCGCGCGGCAGCCGCTGATCTGGTCGAGCATCGACGTCGCGTCGCCCCTCGCCTCGGCCTCGATCAGCGCCAGCTCGGCGTCCCGTTCGGCGTTCTCGACCGAGAGGAACCGTGCGAGCACGACGCTCCCGAGCACCACGATCACGCCCGCGGCCGCGAGCGCTAGCTTCGAGCGCCGGCGCGTGCGCGGAGAGAGACCGCGCCACCAGGCGTGCGGGCCGGGAGCGCCGAACGAGCGGGTCGGGCCGGGCGCTGACATCAGACGCTTGATCATGACGGGTGGGCGCAGTGCCCACCCGTGGAGCCTCACACGTGAGGCTGAAGCGACACGGGGCGCCCCGGCGGTTGCGCGGGGCGCCCCGAGTCGCTTCCTCCAGTAGCTCAGCTCACGAGGGTGCGCATGCGATGGTGGCTAGGGCAGTCGGTCCCCATGATCTTGGCTAGTTCCTCGTAACCAAGTGGGGTGGCGTGAATATCCGGGCCGTTTTTTTGCCTTCGAATTCCGTGAAGTTGGCCATGTTTGTCAATTTCTGCATCTGAGAGGCGCGGCGCACCGTCGACACGCCGTCGACAGGTGCGAAGGCTCCGACCTGCAAACGGCCTCTCTTAAGGCGTTCTCGCCGCCCCTGGCTAAAACAGCTGGTTCTCGCCGCCGAAGACCTCGCTCACCGAGTCGTCGACGAAGATTCGCCTGATCGAGTCGGTCAGCAGCTCGGCGCACGGTAGCACGCGCACGTTGCCGGGCCGGTTCGCGCCGATCGGGATCGTGTCCGTGACGACGATCTCCTCAAAGCCCGCCTCGCGCAGGTTCTGGAACGCGTCACCCGAGAAGATCGCGTGCGTGGCGGCCGCGTAGAGGCGCGCGGCGCCTTCCTCGCGCACGGTTTTCGCCGCGGCCTTGAGCGTGCCGGCGGTGTCGATCATGTCGTCGACGATCACCGCCGTGCGACCCTTCACGTCACCGATCACGTAGCCGATCTCCGCGACCTGCTGCGCGGGACGCTCCTTGTCGAGGATCGCGAGCTCGGCGCCGATCTTCGAGGCGAAGTTCTTGTTCAGCTTCACCCGCCCGGCGTCGGGAGCCACCACGACGAGATCTTCGAGGCCCAGATCCGCGAAGTACTGCGTGAGCATGAACAGCGCGGTCATGTGGTCTACGGGCTTCTGGAAGAAGCCCTGGATCTGGCCGGCGTGCAGGTCCATCGTGAGGACGCGGTCGGCGCCGGCGGCCTCGAGCATACGCGCGACCAGCCGCGCCGAGATCGGCTCGCGTGGCGCGGACTTCTTGTCCTGGCGCGAGTAACCGAACCACGGCGTGACGGCGATCACCCGGTGTGCGGAGGCGCCGACGGCTGCGTCGATCATGAACAGCAGCTCCATCAGCGAGTCGTTCGCCGTGATGCCCGTCTGCGGGTTGCCGCACGTCGACTGCACGATGAACACGTCGGCGCCACGGATGGACTCGTCGTAGCGGCAGTAGACCTCTCCGTTGGAGAACGTCTTCAGCGTCACCGGCCCGAGCTCCACGCCGAGCTTGTCGGCGATGTCGACCGCGAGCTTGGGATTCGCCCGCCCGCTGAAGAGCATGAGCCGCTTGTTGTAGTCGATCGGCAGGCTCGCCCGTGAGGGCTGCGTGGACGTTTCCATCACGCTGCTCATTTGTCCTCGGAGTGTAAACGTCGCTCACGGCGCTTTGAGAATCCCTCCACGTTCTCCTGCTCGGAGCGTGCGACGCCGAGCGCGCCCGCGGGCACGTCTTTCGTCACCACCGAGCCGGCGGCGGTGTACGCGTCGTCTCCGACGCTCACCGGTGCGACGAGGGACGTGTGAACGCCGCCGTGGACTCGCTTGCCGATCGTCGTGCGGTGCTTCGCGTGACCGTCGTAGTTCGCTGTGATGGTGCTCGCGCCGAGATTCGTCCGCTCACCCACGTCCGCGTCGCCGATGTAGGAGAGATGCGGGACTTTGGCTGACGCGCCGATGTCCGAGTTCTTCACCTCGACGAACGTCCCCACCTTCGCCCCCGCCCTCAGCACCGTACCGGGACGCAGATACGCGAACGGCCCGACGCTCGCATCGTCCTCGAGCACGCTGTCGACGATGTACGAGCAGCGGATCGCGCAGCGGGAGCCGATCCGCGTGCTGCCCTTGATCGTGGTGAACGGCTCGATCACCGTGTCCTGCCCGATCGTCACACCGACCTCGATCACCGTCGCGTCGGGATCGACTATCTCGACGCCCGCGCGCATGTGCGCCTCGTTGATCGCGCGCTGCGCGAGCCTGCGCACCCGCGCGAGCGCGACCCGGTCGTTGATGCCGAGCATCTCGCGCGGATCAGCGAGCTCGTACGCCGCAACCCTTCCCCCGGCCGCGATCATCGGCCCGAGCACCTCGGGGAGGTAGCGCTCCCCCTGAGCGTTGTGCGCGCCGACCTGCGGCAGCGCCGCGCGCAGGGCGCCCGCGGCGAACGCG
>DATBCA010000040.1:0-2423 GCA_036270715.1 Solirubrobacteraceae bacterium | reverse complement strand
GGCCAAACGTTTCAGGCCGCGACGAACCGCACACGCATCTGCGCGCCGGAGTAGCTGATGAAGCGCGCGGCGCTTGTCGGCGCGGTCGGAGGGGCGACGTTCGCGATGACGGCCGTAGGAGCAGGCGTCGCCAATGCGGCGGGCCCGCGAACGTGGCCGGGTCTTACATCTAGACGACGCCTGCGAGCGGCCGCGCCGTATGCCACGCGCGCCCGCTCTCGCGGCGCCGACGCGTCACGAAACCGATTTCTCGTCGTAACGCGCGCGCGCGCACGCGCGCGCAGCACCTCGATTCGGAATGTCCCAACGGCTCCACCACATCCCACATCCGAGATCCCGATCCTTCTGGACGACCCCTTAAAAGATCCGGCCCGCTCTGGGATGCGGGCCTGATCGGATCTTCACTGGGGGTGTCTCGTGTGCTTAGAAGTATCCGTGTGCGCCTCAACGTTCGCTAAAAGCGAGCTCAGCGCCCGCGAAATGTTTCCTAGAGCGCAGAGAAAAACGCGCGGCGCGTGGGGGACGGGCGAGCGGCGCCTATCCGTAGGCGTGAAATCCGCGTCCGCTCTTGCGCCCGAGCGCGCCTTCGCCGATCAGCGCGCCCATTCGCGGCGGGATCGTCTCGCCGATCGTCTCGCCGATCGCCGCGGAGACGTCGAGGCCGACGAGGTCGAGCAGCGCGAGCGGGCCCATCGGGTGGCCCGCGCCGAGCTTCATGCACGTGTCGATGTCGGCCGCATCCATGCCGGTCTCTTCGAGCAGGCGAATCGCGCTGAACAGGTAGGGGAACAGCAGCCGGTTCACGACGAAGCCCGGGATGTCGGGCACCTCGACGGGCGTCTTCTCGAACGTCTCGCAGAGCGCGAATGCGCGCTCGCGCGTGTGTGGGCTGGCGGCGCGCGGGAAGACGAGCTCGACGAGCTTCATGCGCGTAACCGGGTTGAACACGTGCAGCCCCACGAACCGGTCAGGCCGGCCGCTCTCGAGCGCGAGCGCCTCCACCGACAGCGACGACGTCGTGCTCGCGATGATCGCGTGCTCGCCGAGCGCGCCGTCGAGCTCCGCGAGCAGCCGCGCCTTCGCGTCGTGGTCCTCGACGATCGCCTCCACGACGAACGTCGCGTCGGCGATCGCCTCCTGGTCGGTCACGACTTCGACGTGCTCGGGGTCGACTTCCGCGCCCAGGCGCTCGAGCGTCTCGAGCACCGCCGCGCGGGCGCGCTCAGCCGAGCTGTCCGAGCGCGCGAGCAGCAGCACCGGACCATGGTGCGCAGCCGTCGCCGCGAGCCCGCAGGCGATCGCGCCGCTGCCAGCGACCGCTATCCGCGGGTGGGGGATGGCTTGCGCGTCGCGGGGCGGCATGGGGTCGGGAGCGGAGGTGATTGACCAGTCAATCTGTTTGCCTGCAACGCGGTAGAGTAGGCGTTGCTGGGCCGGACAGCGTCCGCGACCCTCGCGGTTCCCACGCTCCGGCGCGCATTTCCGCCTGGACAAAGCCGCGCAACGCACTTAGGAGGACCCATCCAATGAGAGAGCCAGCTGGCCGCGAGGTCGTGATCGTCGAGGCTGTGCGCACGCCGATCGGGCGCGGGCACAAGGAGAAGGGCTACTACAAGGACACGCACCCCAACACGCTGCTCGGCCGCACCTACACCGAGGTCATCTCGCGCGCCGGCATCGACGCGGCGCAGGTCGAGGACGTCGTCGCGGGTTGCGTCGCGCAGTTCGGCGAGCAGGGACTCAACGTCGCGCGCAACGCGTGGCTCCAGGAGGGGCTGCCGATCGAGACGCCGGGAACGACCGTCGACCGCCAGTGCGGCTCCGCGCAGCAGGCCGTCAACTTCTCCGCCGGGCTCATCGCCGCCGGCGTCCACGACGTGATGATCGGCTCCGGCGTCGAGCACATGGGCCACCTGCCGTTCGCCGCGACGATGCAGACGCAGCAGGAGTTCGGCGCCGCGTTCACGCCCGAGCTGATGGCCAAGCACAACATCGTCGGCCAGGGCCTCGGCGCGGAGATGATCGCCGACCAGTGGGAGATCCCCCGCTCCGAGCTCGACGAGCTCGCGCTGCGCTCGCACAGGCTCGCCACACAGGCCACCGAGGAGGGGCGTTTCGAGCGGGAGATGGTGCCGATGTCCGTCAACGGCGACACGTACGTCAGCGACCAGGGCATCCGCCCCGACACGACGCTCGAGGCTCTCTCTCAGCTGAAGACGGTGTTCAAGGCCGATGGCAAGATCACCGCGGGCAACTCCTCGCAGATCTCCGACGGCGCCGCGGCCGTGCTGCTGATGTCGGCCGACAAGGCCGACGAGCTCGGCCTGAAGGCGCGCGCGCGGATCGTCGACATGACGACCGTCGGCTGCGACCCCGTGAAAATGCTCGAGGGGCCGATTCCCGCGACGCGCAAGATCCTCGCG
>DATBCA010000039.1:0-3537 GCA_036270715.1 Solirubrobacteraceae bacterium | reverse complement strand
ATGGGGCGCTGCGCTCACGCTCGTCGCGCTGGTCCTGGCGCTCAACGTCGTGGCGCGCCTCGTCTCCCGTCGCAGCCGCCTTGCATGACCGCACGCGACGGACTACCGTCGAAGGCGCTACGCATGGACCCCGAGAGCCGCTTGGAGATCGAACGCCGGGAGCCCGCGGAGCGCCCCCAGGCGCAAACTCGGATCGTTCCTCGTGACCGCGACGGGGCCGCGGCCGGCGCGGCCGGCGCGCGGGAAGGCGACGCGACGGCGGGTGTGAGCGTCACGCTCAATGGGCTGCGTGCGTTCTACGGCTCGGCGGAACGGGTCAAGGGGATCGACCTGGACTTCCGCGCGACCGAGGTCACGGCGATCATCGGCCCGTCGGGCTGCGGGAAGTCAACGCTCATCCGCTGCATCAACCGTATGCACGAGGAGATACCCGGCGCGCACGCCGAGGGGTCCGTGCTTCTCGGCGAGCTCGACATCTATGGCGCAGGGATCGACGTCGTCGCGGTGCGCCGCGCGATCGGCATGGTGTTTCAGAAGCCGAACCCGTTCCCGACGATGTCGGTGTTCGACAACGTCGCCTCTGGCCTGCGCCTCGGCCGGCGCAACCGCGACGGGCGCTCTCGCGCGGCGTTGCGCGCGCGGGTCGAGTCGGCGCTGCGCGAAGCGGGACTCTGGGAGGAGGTGCACGATCGGCTGGACGAGCCGGGGGCGGGACTTTCGGGAGGCCAGCAGCAACGGCTCTGTATCGCGCGCTCGCTCGCGGTCGAACCCGAGGTGATCCTGATGGACGAGCCGTGCTCCGCGCTCGACCCGATCGCGACGCTGCGGATCGAGGAGCTGATCGACGAGCTCAAGCAGCGCGTCACAATCGTGATCGTCACGCACAACATGCAACAGGCGGCGCGCGTCGCCGACCGCACCGCGTTCATGCTCGGCGGCGAGCTCGTCGAGGTGGACGCGACGCAAAAGATCTTCACCACGCCGAGCGACGCGCGAACGGAGGAATATGTCACCGGCAAGTTCGGCTAGCGGACCCGAGGGCGACCGCGCGCCGGATGCGGCGAGTCTCGAATCGTCGCTATACGGCGGCCGGGCTCCCGCGGGGCCGCAGCAAACTGGTGCCGCGGGCGCGAGCGCGCATCCAGGGCGCGCGCACTTCCAGCAGCAGCTCCAGCAGCTTGAAGCCAACGCGCTGGGTGGCCTGGACCTGATCCTCGAGCAGCTCGACCGCGTGCTCGAGGCGCTGCACCATCAGGACGTCGAGCTCGCGCAGATGGTGATCGACGACGACGACCGCGTCGACGGCCGCTACCTGGAGGTGCACCAGGGGATCCTCTCGCTGCTCGCGCTGCAGGCTCCCGTCGCGGGCGACCTGCGGCTGGTCGCGGCGCTGCTTCACCTGATCAAGCACATCGAGCGCATGGGCGACCAGTGCGTGAACATCGCGAAGCTGATCCCGCTGTCGGGCCACGACCCGCCGGTGCGCCCCGAGGTGCTGAGCGCGCTCGCGCGAATGGGGGCGCTCGCGAGGTCCGAGGTCGTGCAGTGCCGCGCCGCGTTCGCCTCGCGTGACGCCGAACTCGCCGAAGACCTCGTGCGCCAGGACCGCGAGATCAACCGCGTCAACCGCGAGATCTTCCGCATGGCGATCGAGATCGGCGACGACCCCGACACGCGCGAGTGGGCGATGCACATGATTCTCGTGGCGCGCGCTCTGGAGCGAATCGGCGACAACGCGGTCGATATCGGCGAGCAGGTCGCGTTCGTGGTCACGGGCCTTTTCCGCGAGTTCTCCGATTCGTCGGCGACGAGCCCACGCCGCGCAGCGAGCGGCCAGAACCCCGGGCCGCGGCCAGGCTGACGCCCGCGCGCGGCGGCGCGCTGGTGTGTCCTTTTCGGGCCCCGAGGCGCCCGATGGGAGCTCACGTGCCGCGCAATTTGCGCCTTTCGTCTGTGAAGATCCTGTGACGTTTTCCGCGCGCTTTCAACGCGAGGGGGCCAGTCTCTACACTTCCGGGCGATGACGGACAGCACCACCGCCGCGGAAGCGGCGGCGCCGTCGGGCCAGGGGGGCGCATCGGGAGCGCTTCGCATCGCGGTCCTCGACCGGGACAGCGGTTTCATCCAGGTGCTCGGCAAGCGCATGGAGCGCCTCGGCTGGGAGCACCGCGTGCTCGCGAGCCCCGTACCGCCCGACGCGGTCGTGTCCATGCGCCTGTCCGCCCTCGTCGTCGACCTCGCGGTCCTCGGCCCGCAGGCGTGGGAGTGGCTCGAGCGCCTTTGCGGCACGCTCCCCGAGCTGGGAATGGTCGTGTGCACAGGCCCGTCGACCGTCGCTCAGCGCGTCCGCGGACTGCGCCTCGGCGCCGACGACTGGATCACGAAGCCGTGCCACCCCGAGGAGGTGATCGCGCGAGTTCAGAGCGTGGTGCGCCGCGGCCGTCCTCCCGCCAGCCGTGCCGACTGCAAACCGCTGCTCGCGGGCGAGGTCGAGATCCGTGCGGACCGCTTCCAGGCCTTCGTCGGCGGCGCGAGCCTCGACCTCACGCGTCGCGAGTTCGAGCTGATCGAGCTCCTCGCGGGCGCCGAGGGACGCGTGCTCGAGCGCGAGGAGATCTACTCGCGCCTGTGGGGATACACGATGGTGCGCGGCGACCGGTCGGTCGACGTGTTCGTGCGCAAGCTCCGCCAGAAGCTCGAGAAGGCGTCGCCGCGGTGGCGCTACATCCACACGCACTTCGGCATCGGCTACCGCTTCGCCGCCGAATCGCTCGACCCGCAGCCCGCCGAGGCGGCCCTGTCGCCGTCAGGAGGCGAGGATTGGGGCGTCGGCGATGAGCGCCAGCTCACGCGGTCGCATCAGCACCGCGAGCTCGCCGCGGACGCCCGTTAGGCGTACCACCGCCAGTCCGCCCTTCTTCAGGTCGACGTCGCCGCCGCCGACGAGCTCGCGCACGACGCTCGAAAGGTCGGGCTCGTGGCCGACGACCAGCAGCCGCGCGTCGCGTCCGACTTCGTCCAGCGCCCCGAGCGCGGCATCGGCGGCGAATCCCTCGGCCAGGGGGTCATGCTCGCGCAGCTCGGCCGCAGCTCCGTTCAATTGCTCGGCGACGAGCTCGGCGGTGCGCCGCGCGCGCTCCTTGGGACTGAAGAGCACGAGCTCGAAGGTGGCGCCCATTCGCGCGAACGCGGCTCCAGCGATCCGCGCCTGGTCTTCGCCGTGAGCGGTCAGGCGGCGCACGGCGTCGGCGACGGCGCCGTGCGGCTCAGCCTCCGCGTGACGTAGTACCCACAGCTGGCGCGCCATTTGCCCTCGCACCAGCCTATCGGGTCGTGCCTGCAAATTCGAGCCACGGGTGTCGCCGGCCGGCGATCGTGGCGGCTGCGCGCGCGAGCTCCAGCGTGTCGGCAAAACGCGCGCGAGCGTGTAGCGTGGAGGGCGCAAGATGGAGGCTCTGAGTCACAACGGCGGCCTCGAGCGCTCGCCCGTCGCGGTCGCGCCCGACGTGTCGACCGACGACCCCTCGCTGTACTTCA
>DATBCA010000038.1:0-1934 GCA_036270715.1 Solirubrobacteraceae bacterium | reverse complement strand
ATGCCGAGTGGACCGTCGTGTACGTCGAGACGCCGGCTCTGCTGCGCCTGTCCGAGCAGCAGCGCAACCGCCGCATCGACGTGCTGCGGCTCGCCGAGTCGCTCGGCGCCGAGACGGTGACTCTCGGCGGACCGTCCGCTGCGGACGCGCTCACCGAGTACGCCCTCACCCGCAACGCCACCCGCGTGGTCGTCGGGGCGCCGAAGCGGCGCGGCTGGCGCGCGTGGCTGCGTCCCTCGACCGCGACGGAGCTGGTGCGCCGCGCGCGCACCTTCGACGTCGTGCTCATCGCGCCCAGCGCGCGGCGCAGCCCGCCGGCGCGCGAGGCCCCCACGGCGCCGAGCGGCCGCGCCCCTGCCGCAGGCCCGGCCTCCGCGGTGCGCTGGGACCGCTACGCCTGGGCGGTCGCGATCACGGTGGGGGTGACGCTGGTCGCCTTCGTCATCTATCCGCGCCTCGAGCTCTCGAACCTCGTGATGATCTACCTGCTCGGCGTGACGGTGGCGGGGTTGCGGCTGGGGCGCGGGCCGTCGGCCCTCACCGCGGTGCTGAACGTTGCCGCGTTCGATTTCTTCTTCGTGCCGCCGCGCTATTCCTTCGCGGTCTCGGACGTGCAGTACCTCCTGACCTTCGGCGCGATGGTCACCATCGCGCTCGTGATCGCGACCCTCACCGCGAGCGTGCGCCAGCAGACCCGCGTGGCCGGCGCACGCGAGCGCCGCACGGCGCTCTTGTACGCCATGAGCCGCGAGCTCGCCGCCACGCGCGGCATCGCCAATATGGCGCAGGTCGCGGTGCGTCACGTGGCGGAGGTGTTTCAGTGCCGCGCAGTGGTGCTGCTGCCCGATCCCGCCGGCAAGCTCCGCTACCCCACGGATGGGCCGCTCGAGAGCTCCTTCCGGCACGCGGACCTCGCGGTAGCGCAGTGGGTCGCCGACCACGGCCGGCGCGCCGGGCTCGGCTCCGACACCCTGCCCGCGGCGCGCGGCCTCTACGTGCCGCTCGGCGACGAGCAGCGCGCGGTGGGCGTGCTCGCGGTGCTGCCCGACCATGTGCGGCGGGTCCTGCTGCCCGAGCAGAGCCACCTGCTCGAGACCTTCGCCGGGCAGATCGCGCTCGCCCTCGAGCGCGCACGCCTCGCGGAAGTCGCCGAGCAGTCGAGTGTCGCCGCCGAGCGCGAGACGCTGCGCAACACGCTGCTCGCCTCCATCTCCCACGATCTGCGCACGCCGCTCGCGGTGATGGCCGGCGCGGGCAGCACGCTCGCCGAGCGTGGCGCGAGTCTCGATGAGGCGACCCGCGTGGCGCTCGCCCGCTCGATCGAGACCAAGGCACGCGAGATGTCGGAGCTCGTGTCGAACGTCCTCGACCTCGTGCGCCTCGAGTCCGGTCAGGTGACCCTGCGGCGCGACTGGCAGACGCTCGACGACCTCGTGGGGAGCGCGCTCGCCACCTGCGCCGAGAGGCTCGCGACGCACAGTGTCGAGCTGCGCCTCCCGGCGGAGCTGCCGCCCGTGTGGGTGGACGCGACCCTCATCGTGCAGGTGTTCGTGAATCTCTTCGACAACATCGCGAAATACACCCCGCCAGGCGCGCACGCGTGGGTGTCGGCGGTCGCGGGCGCGGAGCGCGAGATGGTGCGCGTGAGCGTCGACGACGACGGCCCCGGACTGCCCTCCGGCGACCCGGCGCGGCTCTTCGAGAAGTTCCAGCGCGGCGACGGCGAGGGCTCCGTGGTGGGCGTGGGTCTCGGGCTCGCGATCTGCCAGGCCATCGTGCATGCCCACGGCGGAGAGATCGAGGCCCGGCGCCGCGAGGGCGGCGGTGCGCGTTTCACCTTCACGCTGCCCACCAACGGGGAGAGCGCGTGACGCAGGCGATGCACCAGGTGCTGATCGTCGAGGACGAGCCGGCGCTCAGGTGAGCGACACGAC
>DATBCA010000037.1:0-6331 GCA_036270715.1 Solirubrobacteraceae bacterium | reverse complement strand
GCGCGCAAGCAGCTGTGGGGAGGCGAGACGACGAAGGCCGTAGCCAACTTCCCGATCTCCGGCGAGACGCTCCCGGTCGACGTCGTGCGCTGGCTCGCGCGCGTGAAGGGCGCGTCCGCGGCGGTCAACGGCGAGCTCGGGCTGCTGCCGAAGCGCACCGCCGCGCGCATCGAGCGCGCCGCGCGCGAGGTCGCGGAGGGCAAGCACGACGACCAGTTCCCGATCGACGTCTTCCAGACCGGCTCGGGGACCTCCAGCAACATGAACGCCAACGAGGTGATCGCGAACCTCGCCGGCGAGGGGATCCACGCCAACGATCACGTGAACATGGGGCAGTCGTCCAACGACGTGTTCCCCTCCGCCGTGCATCTCGCCGCGCTCGAGGTCGCCGAGCGCGAGCTGCTACCCGCGCTCGCGCAGCTCGAGCGCTCGCTCGCGCGCAAGGCGAAAAGCTTTCAGAACGTCGTCAAGGCGGGGCGCACGCACCTCATGGACGCGGTCCCGGTGACGCTCGGCCAGGAGTTCGGCGGCTACGCCGCGCAGGTCGCGCTCGGCTCCGAGCGCGTGCGCGCGGCGCTGGTGCACGTCGGCCAGATTCCGCTCGGCGGCACCGCCACGGGCACCGGCCTGAACACGCATCCGCGGTTTGCGGAGAAGGTACGAGCGCGCCTGCGCAAGGAATCGGGACTGCGGCAGATCGCCGCGCCGCGCGATCCCTTCGAGGCGCAGGCGAGCCGCGACGCGCTGGTCGAGCTCTCCGGCGCGCTGCGCGTGATCGCGGTCTCGCTCACGAAGATCGCGAACGACCTCGCGCTGATGGGCTCCGGTCCGCGCGCGGGGATCGGCGAGATCTTCCTCCCCGAGCTGCAGAAGGGCTCCTCGATCATGCCGGGAAAGGTCAACCCGGTGATCCCCGAGGTGGTGCTCCAGGTGTCGGCGCAGGTGATCGGCAACGACACCGCGATCACGATCGGCGGCATGCAGGGCCAGTTCGAGCTCAACGTGCGCATTCCGCTGATCGCGCGCAACCTGCTCTCCTCGGTGCACCTGCTCGCGGCGACCTCCCGCGTGTTCGCCGAGAAGTGCGTGGACGGGATCCGTGCGAACAGGCGCGGGACCGACGCTTCCGCCGGCGCGACGCTCGCCGTCGCCGCCGCGCTGAACAGTGCGATCGGCTACGACAAGGGGACGGTGATCGTGACCAAGGCGACCGCGACCGGGCGCCCGCTGCGCGAGGTCGCGATCGAGGAGGGCGTGGACCCGAAGCTGTACGACGAGACGATCGACCTGCGCAAGATCGCTCGCGGCAACAAAGCCTGACGGCGCGCTACTCCGCGGGGAGCGCTTTGAACAGCCGCGCGACGACGGCCGCCGCAGGCTTGGCCGCGCCGTCGTATCTGTACAGGCCCTTCTCGAGCATTCCTTCGACAAGGCGCACCCGGGGCAGCTTCGCGAGGATCGAGCCGCCGCGGAAGGCGGGTATCAGCGGGTAGTCGCGCAGGTTCCAGACGAGCATCCCTGAGAGGCGAGGGTCGTGCTCGTACACCGAGACGTGTCGTTCGAGCAGCTGCGACTGGAACGAGTAGCTGCCGGGGCTGCCGGGCGGGTTGAGCGGGTTCGCTTCGGCGCCGAACTCGCTGATCAACAGCACCTTCCCGGCGAACGTCCGCTCCATCGCCGCAAGCCGCGAGCGGATCAGCGCGCGCTGCTGCGCGGAGCTCGCGGTTGGGTCGTCGTACCAGCCCGTGTAGTCGGTCTCTGCAACCGCGTCGATGCCGCCGTAGATCGGCCCCGCGACCGCCGGCGGGTGATCCCCCCACACGTCGATCGCGACCAGCCGCGTGGGGTCGTGGCGGTGCAGCCAGCTCGACAGCGAGCGCACGTAGCCGACCTCGGCCGGCGAGCGTGCGTTCTCGGCGACCTCGTCGGCGAGATCCCACGCGAACACGGACGGGTGCAGCGCGAGCTCGCCCACCGTCGCGATCGCCTGCGCCTGCGCCGCGCGCAGCAGCGCGGGCGTCGTCTCGTGCCAGTCGCCGGCGCTTTCGACCGGGCCGATCTCCTGCCACACGAGGATGCCGGCGGCGTCGAGCCGTTCGAGCAGCGCCGGGTCGAGCGGGTGCTCCGATCGCACGGCGTTCGCGCCGATCGCTTGGAGCTCCGAGACGAGCTGGTCGTCGTCGGCCGCCGTCAGCGCGTCTCCGTGCCCCTGGACGTCTTCCTGGATCGAGGCGCCGTGCAGCGACAGACGCGCTCCGTTCAGATACAGCCGCCCGCCGCGACGACTTAGCTCACGCAGGCCGATGCGGGCCGAGTAGCTGCTCTCGCCGCCCACGCTCAGCTCGAGGTCGTACAGGCTCGGATGCGCCGGCGCCCAGAGCGCGGGGCGGGCGACCGTCACGGTGGTCGTGAGCGTCGCCGATTCTCCTGGCGCGAACGCGCGCGGCTGGAATTCGATCGCGGTGCTCGCGCCTTCGTGTGTCAGCGCGCCGCGCGGCGCGAGCACCCGCGCGGGACCGTGGTTGACGACGCGCACGCCGAGGCGCACGCGGGCTTGCGCGGGGCTCGGAGAATCCGGCTCGAGCCGCACCGCGACCGTCGGTTCGGAGATCTCGCTCGCGCCGATCTCGCGTACGCTCACCGCGCCGTCGAGCCCCCCCCAGTTGAACCACGTGCGGTGGAAGCCTTCGCCCACCTGCGCGTTGGGATTGCGCCAGTCGACGCGCACGACGACCGTGTGCAGGCCCGCTGCGAGCGCCGCGCGCGCTTCGAAGGGCAGGTAGGAACCGACGTGGGCGGCGAGCGCGCGCCCATCGACGAACACGCGCGCGCGAAAGTTCGCCGAGGCGAAGCTCAGCGCGTACGTGCCGGCGCTCGGCGCGCTGAAGGTCGTGCGGTACCACGCGACGGAGCCTTCGTAGTTGCGCCATCCGGCCGCGCCTTTGACGTCGGTCGCGTCGACGACGTTGGGCACGCTCACGCTGCGACCCTGGAAACCGCCGCGCTGCCAGCCCGTCGCGAGTCCGCGGTCGGACGAATCGAGCGCGAGCGTCCAGCTCGCGAGCGCGGAGCGCCCGCCGGGCCCTTCGCGGATCACCGGGGCGGTCGCCGACGTCTGCGCCGAGGCGGCGTCGACTGCGCCGGCAGGCGCCTGCGCGCACCCGGCCGCCGCGCCGGCCGCCGCCACCGACACGAGCGCGGCGGCGGTTCTGGCCAGCGCAGCGTGCATCGTCTCCGCTCTCATCAACAGGACACCGCGCGCGTCAGAGCGCTGCCCGCGCGAGCGCGCGGTCCTGCGCCGCGAGCATCGAGTCCAGCAGCAGCAGCGCCCCCGTCTTGGAGAGGGGCTCGTTGAGGTTGCCGCACTTCGGAGATTGGACGCACGAGGGGCAACCATCGCTGCACCCGCACTCCGCGATCAGCGCTCGCGCGTCGGCGGAGAGCCGCTCGAAGTGCGCGAAGGCGGTGTGCGAGATGCCGATCCCGCCGGGGTGGCCGTCGTAGATGAAGATCGTGGGCACGCCCGTCTGCGGGTGGAGGTTCGTCGACAGGCCGCCGATGTCCCAGCGATCGCACATCGCGAGCAGAGGCAGGACGGCGATCTGCGCGTGCTCGGTCGCGTGCAGGGCCCCGAGCAGCGTCTGCAGCGGGAGCGCGCCCGCGAGCTCGGCGGCGTCGAGCTCGAACCACAGCGCCTGCGTGCGGAAGCTTGTCGGCGGCAGGTCGAGCCCGACGAGCTCGAAGGGCTGCACCTCGCCGCTGCGCTTGCGCTGGTAGGCGATGACCTCGTCGGTGACGCTGACATCGCCGAACGAGAGCGTCACGCCGAGCGTCGCGCGGCGGTCCAGCAGCGCCTCGATCGCGGTCTCCGTGTTGACCTTCGGCTGCGTGTACCAGTCACCCTCGAACGGCGCCACGAGCGCGCGACCGCGGCGCAGGTCGAGCTCGCGCACCTCGAACGACCGCCCGAGGTGCAGGTAGACGGCGCCCTCGTGCACGGTCGAAGGAGCGCGCGTGGCCTCGGTCGTGCCGAGCAGCTCGCCGGTGCTCGCGTCGACGATCGCGATGCTCTCGGCGGAGGCCGAGCGCAGGGACACGTCGGCCGCGGGATAGGAGCCGGGCCGTCGCGGGACGTAGGCCGCGCCCGCCTGCGCGCGCGCGTCGGGCACGAGCGTCTGGAGCGCGCCGGCGGACCGCGCGTCTCGCCGGCGAAGCTCGCCCGAGCTCACGAGCACCTCGGCGTGCGCCTCCCAGCGCGGTCCGAAGAACTCCTCCTCGCCGTGCGAGAGCGGGCCCTCGTGCGCCGCGCACAGAAGGTGGCCGCGAAAGATCTGCGGGCTCTCGTGGTCGAGGATCGCCATCTCGACGGGGCGCTCGAGGAAGTCCTGCGGGTGGCGCGCGAAGAACTGGTCGAGTGCGTCCTCGCCCGCCAGGTAGAGGGCGAGGCCGCGCCCGGCCCCGCGGACCGAGGAGCGTCCCGCGCGGCCCCACATCTGCCGCAGCGAGGCGACGGTTCCGGGGAAGGTGACGACGAGCGACGCGTCGAGCGTGCCGATGTCGATCCCGAGCTCGAGGGCGTCGGTCGTTATGACCGCGCGGAGCTCGCCCCGCACGAGCCGCTCCTCGAGCTCGTGGCGCTGCTGGGGCGTGTATCCCGCGCGGTAGGGCACGACGAGCTCCGCGAGCGCCTCGTCGCGCCGTGCGAGCTGCTCGCAGACGATCCGGGCCAGCAGCTCGACGGCTCGGCGCGAGTTGATGAAGCAGATCGTGCGCGCGCCTTCGAGCACCAGCCGCGCGAGCAGGTCCGCGGCCTCCGACAGCACCGAGCGCCTGCTCGCGGGGTCCTCCTCGCTCGGCGGCGGGTTCCACACCGCGATCCGGCGCGCGGGAGCCGGCGAGCCATCCTCGTCGATCAGCCGCACGCCCTCGAGACCCGTGAGGCGCTCGGCGAGCTCGAGCGGGTTCGCGATCGTCGCCGACGTGAGGATGAAGCGCGGCTCGGTGCCGTATGCGGCGGCGATCCTGCGCAGCCTGCGCAGCACGTTCGCGACGTGCGAGCCGAACACGCCGCGGTAGCAGTGGGCCTCGTCGATCACGACCACGGCGAGGTTCGCAAACAGCGCTTCCCACGCGGGGTGGTTGGGGAGGATCCCGACGTGCAGCATGTCGGGGTTCGTGAGCACGACGTTCGCGCGCGCGCGGATGTCGGCGCGCGCCTCGCGCGGGGTGTCGCCGTCGTAAATCGCGGGGCGCACGCGCGCGCCGATGCCGAACGCCGCGATCGCGCGCGCCTGGTCCTGCGCGAGCGCCTTCGTCGGATAGAGGTACAGCGCCCGCGCGCGCGGGTCGCGGCAGAGCACGTCGAGCGTGAGCAGGTTGAAGCACATCGACTTCCCGGAGGCGGTCCCGCTCGTGACGATCGTGGGAGCCTCGAGCGCGCTGCGCAGCGCGCGCAGCTGATGTGTGTACAGCTGGTCGATGCCCAGCCGCGCCAGCGCGGCGAGCACGTCGGGGTGGAGCTCGGCGGGCGTGCGCACGAGCGCCGGCGGCGAGGGTCCTTCGCGCGCCTCGTGGACGAGACGTCCGTCGGCGAGTCCCTCGTCGAGCAGCGCGCTCCAGGGCTCGATCGTGCGCTCGATGACCACGGGTTGCGATAGTAGAGCCGATGCCCGCCGCGCTGCGGTCGTTCCACCACTCCGCGTACAGCGCGACCCGCATCGCGGCCGCACGTTGCGAGCTCGGCGTGAGCGTGTCCGTGTGCCTGCCCGCGCGCGAGTGCGCGGGGACGGTCGGCGCGATCGTCGCGGCGCTCGCGGACCTGAAAGCGCAGCGCGCGATCGACGAGCTCGTGGTCGTCGACGCGGCCTCCGCCGACGGCACGGCCGAGGTCGCCGCGCGCGCCGGGGCGGAGGTGTGGCAACAGGACGAGCTCGCGAGCGAGCTCGGCCCCGCGCTCGGCAAGGGCGATGCGATGTGGCGAGCGCTGGCGCGCTTGCGCGGCGACATCGTCTGCTTCCTCGACGCCGACACCGAAGGCTTCTCCCCGCATTTCGCATGCGGGCTGATCGGGCCGCTGGTGTGCGAGCGCGACGTGTGGTTCGTCAAGGGCCACTACCGCCGTCCGATCGAGCTCGGCGGGTCGCTGCACGACGACGGCGGCGGGCGCGTGAACCACCTGACCGCGCGGCCGGCGCTCGAGCTCTTCTACCCGGAGCTCGCGGCCGTGCGCCAGCCGCTCGCCGGGGAGGTCGCCGCGCGTCGCGAGCTGCTCGAGCGGATCCCGTTCGCGACCGGCTACGGAGTCGAGGTCGCGATGCTCATCGACGCGTGG
>DATBCA010000036.1:0-2549 GCA_036270715.1 Solirubrobacteraceae bacterium | reverse complement strand
GGCCGGCGCGGGCGCCGAAGCCCGTGGCGACGACCGTGACCCAGACCTGCCCCGCGAGCCGGTCGTCGACGGTCGCGCCGAAGATGATGTTCGTGTCCTCGGTCGCGGCGGCGCGGATCGTCTCGGCGGCCTCGTTGACCTCGAACAGGCCCAGGTCTTTGCCGCCCGTGATGTTGAGCAGGATGCCCGTCGCGCCGTCGACGGACTCCTCGAGCAGGGGCGAGGAGATCGCGGCCTTCGCCGCTTCGACGCAGCGGTTCTCGCCGCCCGCCGAGCCGATCCCCATCAGCGCCGAGCCGGCGTTCTGCATGATCGTGCGCACGTCCGCGAAGTCGAGGTTGATGAGGCCCGGGATCGTGATCAGGTCGGTGATCCCCTGCACGCCCTGACGCAGCACGTTGTCGGCTTCGCGGAAGGCGTCGAGCATCGATGTGCGCCGCTCGACGACGGCGAGCAGCTTCTCGTTCGGGATCACGATCAGCGTGTCGACGACTTCGCGCAGGCGCTCGATGCCTTCTGTCGCCTGGCGCGCGCGCTGCGAGCCCTCGAACTCGAACGGCCGCGTCACCACCCCGACGGTCAGCGCGCCGATCTCGTTCTTCGCGATCTCCGCTATCACCGGAGCCGCCCCCGTGCCCGTGCCGCCGCCCTCGCCCGCGGTCACGAACACCATGTCCGCGCCCTTCAGCGCCTCCTTGATGTCGTCACGCGACTCGGATGCCGCCGCGAGCCCCACGTCGGGGTCGGCGCCCGCGCCGAGACCCTTTGTCGAGTTGTGCCCGATGTTGAGCTTCACGTCGGCGTCGCACATCGCGAGCGCCTGCGCATCGGTGTTCGCGGCGATGAACTCGACGCCGTGCAGACCCGCGTCGACCATGCGGCTGACCGCGTTCGTGCCGCCGCCGCCGACGCCCACGACCTTGATGACCGCCAGATAGGTTCCGCTGCTGTCCATGATCGCCGTATCCGAACCCTTCACCAGAAAATTAGAGTTCGGAGCATACTTGTTGCCGAACCGCCGGGTTGGGGACGTTATGCAGGGAACTTCGCCCTGTCAACGAAAACATCCAACCCCGCAATTTGCGTTGCATAATCCAGCCTCGACCGCAGGTTCAGGTTCGTCGCGGCCGTACAGTTCAACCTCTGGTCGAGGTTGAGACATGAGATCAACCCCCCTGGACCGGGCTCGCGCCGCTCGTCCCGCCGCTCGCTTCGCCGCTCCCCGAGCCGGAAGATTCGCTTCCTCCCTGCGCGCTCGATTCCGACCCCGAACCCGACGGGGTCGAGGAGGAGCCGGGCTGGGAGGTGGTCGTCGAGTGGCTCGGCGAGAGCGCTTCGGCCGCCCTCGCCGCGCTCGCTTCCTGAGCTTCGCCCGATGAGCCGTACCCCGCCGAGGCCGCAAGGCCGGCAGCGAGCGCGGTCGCGATCGATTCCGACGAGCCGCTCGCACCGGAGGCGCCGGATTCGCTCGCCCCGGCGGCGGTCGCGGGCGCGGATCCCGCCGGGAACTGCGCCGCGGGGCGTTCGGGCGTGCGCACGTCGACGGCGGAAACGCGGATTGCCCGGTTGTCCGACAGGACGACCGCGAGCGCCAGCCACTTCGCGTGTGGCCTCGTGGCGTCGCCGAAGTACGCCTGCAGGCCGTCGCGCATGACGACCGTGAGGCCGCGCGCGCTGTCGAACGCGCGGGCGACGAACCGCGCGAGCGCGTGCGGCGCCGCTCCCAGGACTTCCAGCTCGGCGCGCAGCGAGGGGTCGTGTACGAGCGCGCCCGGCGCGGGCTCGTAGGCGCCGCTGACGGTTGGCAGGCTCGGCGAGACGAGCGCTCCTCCCAGCGCCGCGCCGTCGGCCGCGACCGCTGTCTTCGCGCCCGCGACCTCGAGTGTCGCGACCGGCAGCTGCTCGACCACGCCGATGCGCAGGCCGTGCGGGAAGCTCGTTGACACGCTGAGCGAACTCACGAGGTGAAACGGCGCCACCGCGGCGAGCAGCGCGCGCTGGTTTACGTCCAGCGTCGTCATGCGCCTGCCCGCAGCGGTGAGCGCCTGCGAGATCTGCGCCGCGTCGGGGCCGTGCACGCCGGTCACGCGCACGCGGTCGACCGACACGAGCGACGAGGTACGCAGCCAGCGCCAGCCGGCAAACGCGAGCGGCACCGCGACGAGCGCCACGAGCAGCGCGATGCGCACACGACGATGCGCGCGAATCGCGCGCGCGCAGGAGCCCGCCGCGACCGCCAGCCCGGAAAGCGGACGGGACGAGCGCGCGGATGCGCGCCGCTCCGGGCGCGGGAGCGCGATCGCGGACGACGGCGCGAGGCGGGCGAATGCGAGGCGGCGCGCGCGGTAGCGCTGCATCCTCCCCTGTTCGACCTCGACTCGAGAACCCCTACCGCCGGCCGCGCGCATCGCCGCGTCGCGCATCCGGCGTCGCTAGCTCCACGGAAAGCGCACGTCGCCCAGCGTCTGCACCTCGGGCTCGAGCTCGACGCCGAAGCGCTCCTTGACGGCCGCGCGTCCCGCCGCCATCACCGCAACCACGTCTGACGT
>DATBCA010000035.1:0-14586 GCA_036270715.1 Solirubrobacteraceae bacterium | reverse complement strand
GTCGGCCCCTCGCGCCGATACCCCTCCTGCGGGTGCGCCAGAGACCGGCCCGCAGCACCGAACGGACGATGCCCCCCACGCTCAAAACACTGCTCGGCCGGCGCTCAGGCGCCGACGTGGTCGGACTCGACATCCAGCCCGGACTCGTCGCGGCGGTCAAGGCAAGCGTCAACGGCGCGGTCGTCGTCGAGCGCGCCGCCGTGAGGCCGCTCGCTGCGGACGCCGTCCGCGAGGGCGAGGTCATCGACCGCGCCGTGCTCGGCGCGACGCTCCGTGAGCTGTTCGAGCACAGCGGGCTCGGCAAGCGCGTGCGAGTCGGCGTCGCCAACCAGCGCACGGTCATGAGGACGCTCGAGCTGCCGCCGATGAGCGACCGCAAGGAGCTCGCCGCGGCCGTCAACTTCCAGGCCCAGGACCAGGTCCCGATGCCGCTCGCCAACGCAGTGCTCGACTTCCACCCGCTCGGCGTCGTCGACACCCCCGACGGCCCGCGCGAGCGCGTCGTGCTGGTCGCGGCGCAGCGCGACATGATCGAATCGCTGCTCGACGCGGTGCGCTCGGCGGGACTCGTGCCCGAGGGCGTCGACCTGTCGGCTTTCGCGCTGATCCGCTCGCTCTACCGCGCGGGCGTCGTCGAGAACCGTCGCGTGCTGTACCTGAACGTCGACGGCCTCACCAACCTTGCGATCGCCGACGGCCCGGTGTGCAGCTTCACGCGCGTCGTCGGCAGCGGCCTCGAGGGCATGGCCGGCGAGCTCGCCGAGCGGCGCGGCATACCCGTCGCCTCCGCGCGCGAGCTGATCGCCGAGTTCGACCTCGACCACAGCGACGATCGCGGCCGCGAACTTCACGCCCCGCCGGCAGCGACCGAGCAAGTGGTTGCCCCGCAGCCGCCGGCGCAAGCCGACCTTGCGCACGCCGACGCGCCTGCGCACGCGGCCGAAGGCGACGCGCCCGAAGACGAGGGCGACTTCGATGCGGGGCACGCGCGCGTCGACCCCGCCGAGGCCCGGCTCGAAGCCGAGGGCAGTTACGCCGAGCTCGCCCGGCTCGACGACCTCGAAGACGACGAACCTGCGACGTTCACGCGCGCCTCCGACGAGGACATTCGCGCGGTGGTCGAGAACGGCGTTCGCGAGATCGCGGGCGAGGTTCGCAACTCGCTCGACTTCCATCGCTCGCAGGAACCCGCGGGCGAAGTCGCGTACGTCGCCCTCAGCGGTGCCGCGCTCGGCGTCAACGGCTTCGCCGAGGCGCTCGCGTCGGCGCTCGACATGGAGGTTCGCCCCGAGCACCTCGCGCTCGCCGACAAGAGCGTCGAGGGAACGCCCTCCGCGCACCGCCTCGCGGTCGCGGCCGGCCTCGCCACTCTGGAGGCGCCGCGATGAGAGCCGTCAACCTCATCCCGCAAGACCAGCGCGGAACCGTAAGCGCGGCCGGGCGCTCCGGCGGCGGCGCGTACGCGGTCCTCGGCGTGGTCGGCGGCCTCGCGCTGCTCGCGCTGCTCTACGGAATCGCCAAGCACGAAATCTCCGACAACAAGTCGAAGGCCGCAGATCTGAGCGCGCGCGCCACGAAGGCTGAAGCCGCGGCTACGCAGCTCGCGCCGTACACGAGCTTCATCGCGGTGCGCGAATCGCGCATCCAGGCGGTTTCGCTGCTCATGGGCACGCGCTTCGACTGGGCGCACTCGCTGCACGAGCTCGGACGCGTGCTGCCCAAGGACGCCTCGGTCTCCTCGATCGCCGGAACGGTCGGCTCGTCTTCGGCGTCCGCGTCGGGTGCGAAATCGGCGAGCGCACCGTCCGCCGCGGGCTCCACGAGCGTCGCCTCGGCCACTCCCGCGGGAACCGTCCCGACGTTGACCCTGAACGGCTGCGCGACGAGCCAGGGCGAGGTTGCGCTCGTGCTCCAGCGCCTGCGCCTGATGGACGGCGTCAGCGAAGTCAAACTCGCGAGCTCGACCAAGAGCAGCTCCGGTGCCGCTTCGACCGGCGCGCCCGGCAGCTGCGCGCCCAACGACCCCGCTTTCGTCGCCAACGTCGCGTTCGACCCGCTCCCGGCGCCCGCCGCGCCGAGCGCCCCGAGCACGACGCTCACGGCCAACGCCGAAGGCTCCGGCGGCACGAGCGCCACAGGAGGTGCCCGATGACCGCCCGCGACCGTCTCGTCGTCGTGATCATCGCCGCGATCGCGATCCTCGGCGCCGCGTACGTGCTCGTCGTCTCGCCCGAGCGAAAGGAAGCGTCGAACGTCGCGAACGAAGTCAGCACCGCGAGCGCGCGCCTCGCCGGCGCGGAAAGCAAGCTCGCCGAAGCGCGCCAGGCGCAGGCCCGGTATGCGTCCGCGTACGCGTCGATCGTGAGCCTCGGCAAAGCGGTGCCGACGAGCGAAGAAGTCCCGTCGCTGATCTACCAGCTGGCGCAGGCCACGCACCAGAAGAAGGTCGACTTCTCCTCGATCGTCTCCGGCTCCGGTAGCGGCTCCGGGTCGGCCGGCAGCGCGAGCGCCGCGAGCGCTGCAAGCGCGTCCGCGGGCTTCACGCAGATGCCCTTCACGTTCGTGTTCAACGGCACCTACGCCGACCTCGAAAAGCTCTTTGCGACCGTCGACCACAACGTCGTGCGGGCCTCCAGCGGCCAGCTGCAGGTCAGCGGACGCCTGCTCACGATCCAGTCCGTCAAGCTCGGCCCGCTCGCGGCGGCCGCCGCCTCGGCCGGCTCCCAGTCGGCCAGCGAGCTGACCGGCACGATCACGGCGACGGCGTACGTCCTTCCCGCCGGCCAGGGTCTCACGGCCGGCGCAACCGCCCAGGCGCCGGCCGGTGCGGCGACGCCCGCGTCGAGCACCGGCTCCGGCTCCACGACGGCTCCCGCCGTGGCGAGGGTGACACCATGAACCAGTTCCTCGACGCGATCAAGGTCGACCTGCTCGACCGCCGCCGGCGCCCAATCCTGATCCTCGTGCTCGCCGCGCTCGTCGCCACGATCGCCTACGCGGTGCTCGCGGGCGGCTCCTCGTCGAGCAGCTCGCAGGGCACGCTCGGGCCCGAACCGACCGCCGGCGTCTCCGGCGCGCGCGTGACGCAGGGCCAGCCGCGCGCCAACGAGGCGGTCGCCGAGACGACGAATGGCTCGGGCCAGCAGCACCGCGGCGGCTCGCGCAATCCGTTCGCGCCGTTGCCCGGCGCGGTGCCGGCGCCGAGCAAGACGAGCACCTCCACCGCGACCAGCACCACGACCGCGAGCACGGGCACCCGCAGCGGCGGCACGAGCGGTGGCGGCTCGAGCCCGACGCACCCCTCGCACGTGAAATTCAAGACCGTCTACCGCGTCGCCGCGCTGTTCGGCAAGGCCGCGCCCGGCACGCCCGCCTCGGAAGCGAACCTCAAGCCCTACGAAAACCTCAAGCTCAACCAGCTGATCCCCTCCAAGACGCAGCCGGTAGTCGCCTTCCGCGGGGTCATCGCGAGCGCCAAGGGCTCGGAACCCGACAGCGCGGCCTTCACGCTCGTCGGCGAAGCGATCCCGCGCGGCCTCGGCGTCTGCAAGCCGAGCACCGTGAACTGCCAGACTCTCGACCTCAAGGTCGGGCAGACCGAGGAACTCGAAGTCCTGCAGCCCAACGGTGAAGTCACCAACTACGAGCTGCAGCTGGCGAGCATCGTGTTCGTGACGACCGCGAAAGCGTCGGCCGCCTCCAACCACACCTACGGCGACGGCGTCTCGCGCGCGGGGTCGTCGCTGCTGCGCCACCTCGGCCTGCTCGCGATGCCGGGTCTTCGCTACTCGCCGAGCACCAACCTGCTCTACGCGCCGGCCGCCGCGAACGGCGGCGCACGCGCGCATTCCGCCTTGCTCCGCGCTCGCTGAGCGCAGCGGCCGAGCACATAAGCTAGGAGCGTGGCGCTCCGCCTGATAACCGCCGGCGAGTCGCACGGTCCGGCCCTCACGTGCATCGTCGAGGGGCTTCCCGCGGGCCTCGAGCTCCGTCCTGAGGACCTCAACGAGGACCTCGCGCGCCGCCAGCTCGGACACGGCCGCGGCGGGCGCATGAAGATCGAGCGCGACGCCGCCGTCGTCACCGGCGGCGTGCGTCACGGCCGCACGCTGGGCGGCCCGGTCGCGGTGCAGGTCGAGAATCGCGACCACGCCAACTGGGCCGAGCGGATGAGCCCGTGGCCGGTCGAGGGCTCCTCGGAGGAAGAGGTGCACCTGCCCCGCCCCGGACACGCGGACCTCGTAGGCACGCAGAAGTACAAGCAGAGCGACGTGCGCAACATCCTCGAGCGCGCGTCCGCGCGCGAGACCGCAGCGCGCGTCGCCGGCGGCGCGCTGTGCAAGGCGTTCCTGCGAGAGCTCGGCGTCGTCGTGCGCTCGCACGTGCTCCAGATCGCGTCCGTGCGCGCCCCCGAGCGCGACCGCGAGCTGACCGCCGAGGACTTCGCCGAGGTCGACAGCTCGCCCGTGCGCTGCCTCGACGCCGAGGCGACGAAGGCGATGGTTCGCGAGATCGACGACCTGCGCAAGGCCAACGAGTCGCTCGGCGGCGTGTTCGAGGTGCTCGCGTTCGGTCTCGTCCCGGGTATCGGCTCGCACGTCTCCTGGGAGGAGCGCCTCGACGGTCGCCTCGCGATGGCGCTGTGCTCGATCCAGGCGATCAAGGGCGCCTCGATCGGCGACGCGTTCGCGATCGCGGGCCTGCCGGGATCGCGCGCCCACGATGAGATCTTCTACTCGCCCGAGCGCGGTTACTACCGCGAGACGAACCGCGCGGGCGGGCTCGAGGGCGGCATGACGACCGGCGCTCCGCTCGTCGTGCGCGCGGCGATGAAGCCTCTCCCGACGCTGACCAAGCCGCTTCGTTCGGTCGACATCGACACGCACGAGCCCGCTCAGGCGCTGCGCGAGCGCACCGACTCGTGCACCGTCCCCGCGGCCGCGGTGGTTGGCGAGGCGATGGTCGCGTTCGTCCTCGCCGACGCGTACCGGCGCAAGCTCGGCGGCGATCACATCGACGACGCGCGCGAGGCGCTGCGCGCCTACGAGCAGCGGATCGGATGGCGCAGGTAGCCGGCGAGCTCTCGCGCGCGCTCGTGCTGATCGGCTTCATGGGCGCGGGCAAGTCGAGCGCCGCCGCGGAGCTCGCGCATGCGCTCGGCTCGCGCGCGCGCGACAGCGACGCGCTGCTGCGCGAGCGCTTCGGGCATTCGATCGCGCACGAGTTCGAACTAAACGGCGAGGCCTCGTTTCGCGCCGCCGAGGAGGAGCTCGTGACCGAGCTTCTCGACTCGGCTGCGCCCGGCGAGGTGCTCGCCCTCGGCGGGGGCAGCGTCCTCTCGCAACGAGTGCGCGACGCGCTCGCGCCGCACCTCGTGGTCGCGGTCGATGTCGATGTGCCGCAGGCGTGGGAGCGGGTGCGCGCACGGCCGGACGGTGCGTCCGCGGACGCGCTCGAGCGCCCGCTCGCGGCCGACCGCGACGCGTTCGCCGCGCTGCACGCGCAGCGGGCGCCGTTGTATGACCGGCTCGCCGACGCGCACCTGACAGGCCTCGAGCGCGGCGGCGCCGCGCGCGCGCTCGAGGGGCTCGCGCGTCTGCAGCGCGCGCCCGCCGGAACGCGCCTGGTATGGGCGGCGAGCGCCTCGGGGGATTACCCGGTGTTCGTCGCGCGCGGGCTGCTGCGCGAGGGCGGCGAGGACGACCTGCGCGCGCTGTGGCCGCTCGAGCTTTCGAGCTCGCGCGCGTTCTGCGTGAGCGACGAGACGGTCGCCGCGTTGTACGGAGCGCGCCTGCCGTTCGCGACCTCCACCATCGCGATCGCCGCGGGCGAGGAGTCCAAGACGCTCGCCTCCGCCGAGCGGATCTGGGAGCGGCTGCTCGAGGGCGGAGCGACGCGTGCGGACCACGCGGTCGCGCTCGGCGGCGGCGTCGTCGGCGATCTGGCGGGCTTCTGCGCGGCCACCTACCAGCGGGGCATGCCCGTCGTCCACGTGCCCACCACGCTCCTCGCGCAGGTCGACTCCGCGTACGGCGGCAAGACCGGCGTGGACCTCGCGCAGGCGAAGAACTACGTCGGCGCCTACCACCAGCCGGCCGCGGTGCTCGTCGATCCGGACGTGCTCGCGACGCTCGCCCCCGCCGAGTACGCGGCGGGCTGGGTGGAGGTGCTCAAGACGGCGCTGATCGCAGGGGGCGAGCTGTGGGAGCGGGCGGCCACGGGCGGGGACGCGGACGAGCACACGATCCTCGCGTGCGCGCGCACCAAGATCGCGATCGTCGCCGCCGACGAGCGCGACAAGGGCTTGCGCCGGCACCTCAACCTCGGCCATACCGTCGGGCACGCGATCGAGGCTGCGACGCACTACACGCGCTACCGCCACGGCGAAGCCGTCGGGCTCGGGTTGCTCGCCGCGCTGACGCTGTCGGGCGCCGGGGAGCTGCGCGAGCGCGTCAGCGCGCTCCTCGCCCGCCGCGGCCTGCCGGTTGCGCTCGAGGGCGTTGGCGTCGAGCCGGTGATGGAGGCGCTCGCGCGCGACAAGAAGCGGCTGCGCGCCGACGCGTCGGCCAGCGTCCCGTTCGTGCTGGTACGCGCACCCGGAGACATCTTCGTCGCCGAGGACGTGCCGGTCGCGGATGTGCGCGCGGCGATCGCGGAGCTGCTCGCGTGAGCTATCGCGTAGCGGTCGTTCACGGCGCGAACGTCGACCAGCTGGGCCGGCGCGATCCCGAGCTGTACGGGACGCTCACGCTCGCGCAGCTCGAACGACAGATCGCACAGGACGCGGAGCGACTCGAGCTCGAGGTGAGCTTCTTCCACACCAATTACGAGGGCGCGTTCATCGAGCACCTGCACTCGCTCGCCGGCAACGCGGACGCGATCCTGCTCAACCCCGGCGCGTGGACGCACTACTCTTGGACGATACGCGACGCGCTCGAGATCGCCGCGCTGCCCGCGCTCGAGATCCACCTCTCCGACATCTCCGCGCGCGAGCCGTGGCGGGCGGTGTCGGTCATCGAGGACCTCTGCTTCGCGAGGATCTACGGCCGCGGTCCCGATGGCTACCGCGACGCGCTAGAGCGCCTGCGCGAGGAGCTCGACAGGCGGGCGTCGTGAGCGCGCCGGACGTGACCACGGCGAGCGTCGCGCGGGCCGACAGGCTGCGCGAGGCGCTAGCCGCGCGCGAGCTCGACGCGCTGCTCGTCAAGGACCTCACCGACGTGCGCTACCTGACCGGCTTCACCGGTAGCAGCGCGCTCGCCTTGATCGCGGCGCCCGGCGGCGCGGCGGGGACGCACGCCGACCGCTTCTTCACCGACTTCCGCTACGAAACCCAATCCTCGGAGCAGGTCCCGGCCGCCTTCGCGCGCGAGATCGCCAACGACAACCTGCTCGACGCGGTCGCGCGCGCGCTTTCCGACGGCGAGGGGCGCTTGGGATTCGACGAGGAGCGCCTGACGGTCGCCGACCACACGAGGCTGCGCGAGAAGCTCCCGGCCTCGTGGGAGCTGGTTCCCGCGACGGGCATGGTTCGAGCCCTGCGCGCGGTCAAGGATGCGGGTGAGATCGCGCGCATCCGAGCCGCGGCGCAGCTCGCCGATGAGGCCATGCGAGCGCTGCTCTCGCGGGGCCTCGCAGGGCGTACGGAGCGCGGGGTGGCGGGCGCGCTCGAGGCGCACATGCGCGAGCTCGGGGCGCAGGCCGCGAGCTTTCCGACGATCGTCGCCGCGGGCGCGCACGCGGCGCTCCCCCACGCCGAACCCCGCGAGGAGCCGATCGCACGGGACGTGCTCGTGACGATCGACTGGGGTGCGCGCCTCGACGGTTATTGCTCCGACTGCACGCGCACGTACGCGACCGGCGAGGGCATCTCGACGCAGGCGCGCGAGGTATACGAGCTCGTGCGCGGAGCCGAGTGCGAGGGGTTGAGCGCGGTCCACCCGGGCCCCACGGGCGTCGAGCTCGACGCGCACGTGCGCGCCGTCATCGAGGACGCGGGGCACGGCGCGCACTTCGGACACGGGCTCGGCCACGGCGTCGGCATGGAGATCCACGAGGCCCCGCGCCTGTCGAGGACCGGCTCGAAGGAGCCGCTGCGCGAGGGCAACGTCGTGACGATCGAGCCCGGCGTCTACCTGCCGGGCCGCGTCGGGGTGCGCATCGAGGACCTCGTCGCGGTGACCGACGCGGGCGCCGACGTGCTCACCGGCCTGCCGAAGGAGCTCACCGTCATCGCCTGAGGACGCGCGTCTCGCGCTCACGCAGGACGCCGTAACGAGGTGCGCGCTTCGCGCGCCGTCGCCATCGGCGCCCGCTCGAGGGAGTAACCTCGCAGCGACGCGCGGACGCTCGTTGGCGTCGCCCGCGCGTTCGGACACCTAGGACAGGACAAGCGCATGACGTCGCTGCTCGAGCTCGCAAGCCAGGGGGATGTCGGCACGATCGTGGACGAGTCGAAGCTGTCCGCCGTCACGCTGATGACTCCGCAGCAGCTGTACGAGCTGTGGGAGCGCCAGAACTGGCAGTCGCACACGATCGACTTCTCGCAGGACGTGCGCGACTGGCGAACGATGGACGACGAGGAACGCGAGCAGCTCGCGTGGAACCTGTCGTCGTTCTTCGTCGGCGAGGAGCGTGTGACGACCCAGTTCGCGGGCCTCGTAATGGCCTACGAGAGCCAGAGCGAGGAGGCGTTCCTCACGACCCAGCAGGTCGACGAGGCCCGCCACGCCCAGCACTTCAACCGCTTCTACGAGCAGGTGCTGAAGGTCGACGGCACGTTCGAGGATCGCCTGCGTCGCGCGCGAGAGGACCTGAACCCGGCGTTCATCGAGCTGTTCGACGTCGTGCTCGTCGAGTGGGGCCGGCGGCTCGTCGAGGACCCTACGAGCATCGAGGCCAAGGTCGATTTCGTCACGCTCTATCACATGATCATCGAGGGCACGCTCGCGCTCACCGGCCAGAACTTCCTCACCGACTACATGGAGCGCAAGGGCATCCTTCCCGGGTGGGTGGAGGGCTTCAAGCTGATCTCCCAAGACGAGCACCGCCACGTCGCGTACGGCACCTGGCTGCTGCGCGAGAAGGCCCAGGACCCCGCCTTGCGCGAGCGCATCGGCCAGCGGGTCGTCGAGCTGCTCCCGCTCGCGAACCGCGTGCTCGTGCCGCGCGGAGCGAACCCGCAGAGCTACGCGATCCTCGACTACACGATGGAGGAAACCAACGCCTTTGCCTTCAGCGCGCTCAACCGCAGGCTGAAGGTGATCGGCATCGACCTCGCGCGCGTGACCGCGCCAGCGGCCTGAACCCCGGCGGCGGGACGCGCGCTCGTGCTTTCGCGCGGCGAGCACGCCGGCGGCGAGGCAGGTCGCTCCGGCTACGCTAGACGACCGTGATCACTACGAACCAGCTCTCGCTCGCACACAGGACGTAGGGCGCCGATGGCCGAGCTCTCCACAAACCAGTTCAAGAACGGCAACCACATCGAGGTCGACGGAACGGTCTTCAAGATCCTCGATTTCCAGCACGTCAAGCCCGGCAAGGGCGGCGCCTTCGTGCGTACGAAACTGCGGCGCTCGTCGGACGGCAACGTGATCGACAAGACGTTCCGCGCGGGTGAGAAGTTCCGCGCGGTGCGCACGGAGTCGCGCAAGATGCAGTTCCTCTACTCCGACGGCAGCGAGGCGCATTTCATGGACAGCGAGTCGTTCGAGCAGATCGCCTTCCCCGAGGCGGGGGTCGCGGATGCGCTGCGGTGGGTCACGCCGAGCAGCGAGGTCGACGTGCTCTTCATCGACGGGCAGCCTGCCGATCTGCAGCTCGCGAGCGCGGTCGACCTCGAGGTCACGCAGGCCGACCCGGGCGTGCGTGGAGACTCGGCCGCAGGAGGGGGCACCAAGCCCGCGACGCTCGAGACCGGCGCCACGATCCAGGTCCCGCTTTTCGTGGAACAGGGCACCCGCATACGCGTCGACACGCGGTCGGGCGAGTACGTGGCGCGAGCGTAGGGGGGCGCGTGCGCCGCTCTGACCAGCGCAGGGCAGCGGTGATCGCGCTCTATCAGCACGACGTCACCGGCCGCCCGCTCGCTGAGGCCCACAACGCGCGCGACACAGCGTTCGCGCGCGCGCTCGCAAGCGTCGCCGCGGATCGCGCGGGTGAGCTCGATCTGGTGATCGACCGCCACTCGCACGGCTGGCCGGTGACGAGGATCGCGCCGCTGGAGCGCAGCATAATGCGCGTGGCGCTCGCCGAGATGCTGCATCCGGACGAGATCCCGGCGCTCGAGGCGATCCCGCCGGAGGGCGCGATCGAGGAAGCTGTGGAGACGGCGAAGACCTTTTGCTCCAACGAGGCGCCCGCGTTCGTCAACGGCGTGCTCGCGGCGGCGCTCCGCGACCTGCGCGAGAATGTACGAAGCCAGTGAGTTACCAAGTTGGGTCAAGCGAGCCCGCAGGGCGAGCCTCGACATGAAAGGGCCGGATGGATGGAGGCACGAGCTTGAACACGATCGACCGTCTTGACGAGGTGATCACGCGCCTGGAGCGCGCGGCCGAGCAGCTGCGCTCCGGCGAGCTCTCGGCGGACGCGGCGGCCACGCTCGTCGAGGACTGCGCGACGCTGGCGTCGAGCGCCGCGGCCGAGCTCGAGCAGCTCGCGCGCGCCGAGCCTCCCGCCCCGGCTCAGGACACGCTCCTCTCGAGCCAGGACACGCTCCTCTAGCTCGCCCTCGCGCTCGGTGCAGGCGGACTATCCGGAGAATCTGCGCCTCGAGGTCGAGCGCTACCTCGAGGCGATGCGCTTCTCGGAGGAGGAGCTCACGGCGGGACTCGAGGAGGCCATGCGCTACTCGCTGCTCGCCGGCGGCAAGCGGATCCGGCCCGTGCTCGCACTCGCGACGGCGCGGGCGATCGGGATCGAGCCGCGAGACGTCCTCCCGCTCGCGGGCGCGATCGAGCTGATCCATACGTACTCGCTGATCCACGACGACCTCCCGGCGATGGACGACGACGCGCTGCGGCGCGGCATGCCCACTTGCCACGTGAAGTTCGGCGAGGACGTCGCGATCCTCGCCGGCGACGGCCTGTATGCCGAGGCCTTTCGGCACCTCCTACGCGAGCAGCGGTCCCCGCCCGAGCGTGTGCTGCGCGCCGCTGCGGAGCTCGCGACGGCGACCGGCGTGAACGGGATGGTGGGCGGGCAGTACGCAGATGTGAGCCAGCGCACGCCACCCGGTCCGGTCGCGCTGCGCCGCGTGCACGAGCTCAAGACGGGCCGCCTGATTGGCGCATCGGTGCTCTGCGTACTACTGTTGGGAGATAAGGCGGACGAATCCGCAGCGGCTCCGCTGCGGCGCTTCGCCGGCGAGCTTGGCGTGCTGTTTCAGATCGTCGACGACATACTCGATGTAACCGGGACCGACGCCGCGCTCGGGAAGCCGCGCGGCAGCGACGAGCGCCACGGCAAGCGGACGTACGTGAGCGAGTTCGGGATCGAGCGCGCGCGTGAGCTCGCCGCCGAGTCTCATCGCACGGCGCGCGTGGAGCTCGCGCAGATCGCCCCGGCGGACGAGCTCGAGCAGATAACCGACTTCATCTACCTGAGGACCTCATGAGCCGGCGCGCGAAGAACAAGGGCACGGACGGCCAGCGATCGGAGACCGGCCAGGACGACGATGCCGCCACGCCCGCGGACGGCGGCCTGCTCGAGCGGATCAACGGCCCTCAGGACCTGCACGAGCTCTCCGAGCAGGAGCTCGTGCAGCTCGCCCAGGAGGTGCGCACGCACATCATCGACACCGTCGGCGAGATCGGCGGTCACTTCGGCGCCAACCTCGGCACGTGCGAGCTCGCGGTCGCGCTGCACTCGCTGCTCGACTCGCCCGCCGACAAGATCCTCTGGGACGTCGGTCACCAGGCGTACCCGCACAAGGTCCTGACTGGCCGCCGGGAGCGCCTCGGGACGATCCGCCAGTACGGCGGCCTCGCGCCGTTCTGCTCGATGGCCGAGTCGCCGCACGACATCATGGGCGCCGGCCACGCCTCCACGTCGATCGGCTACGCGGTCGGCATCAAGGAGGGGATGCGCCACATGGGCGACCGCCGATCAAAGATCGGCGAGCAGATCGGCGACCGCGACGGTCGGGTGGTCGCGGTCATCGGCGACGGCGGCATGACCGGCGGCGTGGCGTTCGAGGCGATCAGCCAGGCCGGCGGGCTCGGGACTCCGATCACCGTCGTGCTCAACGACAACGGCATGTCGATCGCGCCAAACGTCGGTGCGCTCTCGCGCTACTTCAACCGCATCCGCCTGAACCCCAAGCTGTGGCACGCGCGCTCGGACCTGGAGGGCGGGCTCAAGAGCCTGCCGGGCGGCATCGGCGCGGCGTTCGAGCGCCTGGGACCGCATCTGAAGGAGTCGATCAAGGCGTTCTGGGCGCCCGGGCTGTGGTGGGAGGAGCTCGACTGGGCCTACATGGGCGTGATCGACGGGCACGACGTGCGCGCGCTGCGATTCGCGCTGCGCGAGGCCCTCGCGGCCGAGCGGCCGGTCGTCGTGCACATCGCGACCGTCAAGGGCAAGGGCTTCGCACCCGCCGAGGACGGCGGCCTGGAGGGGATGGAGAAGTGGCATGCGGCAAAGCCCAAGTCGATCGTCAACGGCGTGCCCGCCTCGGCGCCCAGGCTGGCGGGGCCCGCCAAGGCGGCGCCCGCGCCCGCGCCGCAGTACACCGAAGTGTTCGGGCGCGCGCTCGTCGCCGAGTGCGAACGCGACGACCGCGTCGTCGGGATCACAGCGGCGATGAACTCGGGGACCGGCCTGAGCATCCTCCAGAAGGCGATACCCGACCGATACTTCGACGTCGGCATCGCCGAGCAGCAGGCCGTTCTGTTCGCTGCCGGGCTCGCGCTCGAGGGCGTCAAGCCGGTCGCCGCGATCTACTCGACGTTCCTCCAGCGCGCCTACGACCAGATCGTCCACGACGTCTGCCTGCAGAGGCTCAACGTGGTGTTCGCGATGGACCGGGCCGGCCTCGTCGGCGACGACGGGCCTACGCACCACGGCGCGTTCGACATCGCTTACCTGCGCTGCCTGCCGAACATCGTGCTGATGGCGCCGCGCGATGAGGCGATGCTCGTCCACATGCTCCGCACCGCCCTCACCTACGACGACGGGCCGATCGCGCTGCGCTACCCGCGTGGCGAGGGGACGGGCGTCGAGCTGCCCCGCGAGCCGCGCGCGATCCCGATCGGTACGGGTGAGATATTGCGCGAGTGCGGACCCCTTGGGGTGGCGCGGGGAGAAGCGGGCGCCGCCACGCGCGTGGCGCTCGTCGGCTACGGCACCGGCGTCGGCAAGGCGCTCGCCGCGGCCGAGCAGCTGGGGGCGCTCGACGTCGCCGTCACCGTCGCCGACGCCCGCTTCGCCAAGCCGATCGACGCGGGCCTGATGGCGCAGCTCGCAGCCGAGCACGACCTGCTCGTGACCGTCGAGGAGGGCGTGCTCGCCGGCGGGTTTGGCTCAGCGGTGTGGGAGACGCTGAACGAGGCCGGCGCGTCGCCGCGCATCCTGCGCATGGGTCTGCCCGACCGCTACGTGACGCACGGCAAGCCCGCGCTGCTGCACGACGAGGTCGGCTTCACCGCCGAGCGGATCGTCGAGCGCGTGTGCGCCGCGATCTCCGCCGGCGAGTCCGCCGGGCGCGGAGCTCCTCACCCGAGGATCGTCGGCGCCGTCTCCGGAGAGTAGGCCGCACCTCGCGGGCGGCGGCGAGCGGGGAACCGAGCGCCGGGCGCTCGCCGCGCGCGGCTATTCCGGCGGCCGCTGCTCGAGGCTAGCTATGCGGCCAGCCGGGCCTATTCAGGGAAACGGCCCGCCGGGGAAGCGGGCCGTTTCTGAGGGAGGAGGGATGATGCAGTGCTGCGGGTACACACAACATTATGCCCGATCGCCGGACGTGCTGTGTGACGTTGATCACAGAACGGTTCGTTTGGCGCAATTGTGCAAGGGTGTGAGCGCATGGCCAAGCGGCGCCTGGACTCATTGCTCGCCGAGCGTGGCCTGTTCAGTTCGCGCAGTCGTGCGGCCGCTTCGATCATGGCGGGCGACGTGTTGCTCGGCGACGGCGAGCGCCGCGCGCGCACGCCCGGCGAGCTCGTCGAGGCGGACGAGCGCCTGCGTGTGCGCGAGCGACCGCAGTTCGTCTCGCGGGGTGGCGAGAAGCTCGCAAACGCCCTGGAGTCCACGGCACTCGACGTGCGCGGCCGGCGCGCCCTCGACGTAGGCGCCTCGACCGGCGGCTTCAGCGACTGCCTGCTCCAGCGCGGCGCTGAGCGCGTGATCGCGCTCGACGTCGGCTACGGGCTGCTCGCGTGGAGCCTGCGAGAGGACCCGCGTGTGGTAGTGCTCGAGCGCACGAACGCGCGCGCGCTCACGCCGGCGATGCTCGCGTACGTGCCCGACCTGGCGGTCGTAGACGTCTCGTTCATCTCGCTGCGCAAGGTGCTCGGCGCGGTGCTGGCGTGCATGGCGCCGCGCTACGACGCGCTGGCGCTCGTCAAGCCCCAGTTCGAGCTCGAGCGCGGG
>DATBCA010000034.1:0-1922 GCA_036270715.1 Solirubrobacteraceae bacterium | reverse complement strand
GCGCACGGCGCGCGCACGTCCGTGGCGCACGACATAGCAAGTGTCGCTGGAGTCGCCCTCGCGGAAGACCACCTCGCCGGGCTCGAACTCGCGCGGAACGGCGAGCTGGGCGATCCGTTCGAGGTCGGCGGGCATGAGCGTCGAGAACACGGGCACGCCGCCGAGCAGCTCGACGACCTCCCCTGAGCGCATCGCGGCCATGGTGCAGGCATATCACACCCCATGAGCGCGTTTCTGCGCGCGGCGCGCCGGACGATCTCGATCTGCGGCGAGCACGCCGGCCGAGCCTCCGATCGGCGGCGCTATCTTAGGATGGGATGCGGACCCCGCCGAAGGTGCTCGCGGGCGTCGCCGCGCTCGGCGCGGGCGCGGGCACGTCGGCGCCCGCGGCGCTGGCCGCGCGCGCGCCGGCCGGTCACCGATCGACGGCGGGCGCTCCCGCGGCGCTGAGGCGCTCGCTCAACCTGTGGGCGACGATCGACGTGTGCAACCCGGCCGATCAGCCCGATTACGTCGGCGTGCGCGGGTCGATGCCTGGCGACAAGCTCGCGACCGACGAGATCTACATGCGCTTTCGCCTGCAGGTGACGGGGGCGTCGGGCAAAGGCTGGGTCGACCTCCCCGGCGGCTCGAGCCCGGGCTTCATCCGGGTCTCCTCCGCGCTCAAGGCGCGCCAGGGCGGCTGGAGCTTTCGGCTGACGCCCCGCGGAGGCAGCGCCGTGACGCTGCGCGGCGTCGTCACGTTCGAGTGGCGCCGTGGAGCGACGGTGCTCGCGCAGCTATCCCGGCCGACGACCGCCGCGCACGAAAGCCTCGCCGGCGCCGACCCGGCGGGCTACAGCGCGGCCACCTGCTCGATCGGCTGACCGCCGGTTGAGCGCTCAGAACAGGCGCGGGTCGTTGGTGATGATCCCGTCGACGCCCATCGCCGTCAGCTGCGCGATGCGGCGCGCGTCGTCGACGGTCCAGACGTAGATTTCGCCGCCTCCCGCGCGGACGGCCCGCACGAGCCGCGGCGTGACGACGCGCCAGTGGGCCATGATCGCGTCGACGCGCCCCTCGCGCAGCGCCGCGCGCGCGCGCACGGGCAGCATCGCGCGGTAGCCCGTGAGGATCGCGAGCGCGGGGATCGCGGTGAGCATGTCGGTGGTGTAGTCGCGCCGCACGCGCGGGACCGACCAGCCCAGGCGCAGGCTCGGCTCGGCCGCGCGCACGAGCGCGAGCGACGCGGGGAACATGCCCGAGAGCAGCGTACGCGCGAGCAGCCCGTGCTCGCGCAGCGCCTCGAGCACCCGCAGCTCGTAGCCGGGGAGCTTCACGTCGACGTCGAATTCGAGCCCCGCGAAGCGCTCCCCCGCGAGGTGCTCGAGCGCCTCGCGCAGCGTCACGCGCGCGCGCGAGCGCATGTCCTGGAAGTCGTGCGCGACGACCAGCTCGCCGCTGCCGTCCGCGCGCTCGCAGAGGACGTCGAGCTCGATCATGTCGACGCCGTGCGCGAGCGCGGCGTCGAAGCTCGCGAGCGTGTTGCCGGGCTCGATGTGCGCGGCGCCCTTGTGCCCTACGCGGCGCGGGCGGGTGAGGGGACGCTCGAGCATCACGCTGAAGATGCCAGAGCAGCCTGCCGGAAGCGCGTGCTGCGCGCGCGCACGTGGCGCCCGGCGCGACCTCACGCGCCCAGCGCGAGCGCCTGCCGGCCGATCTGTTGGCCGATCTCTGATTGGCGGGCGCCGCCGGAGCGTCGCACGCGCGCGAGCAGGGTCATCGCTTCCTCGCCGGCGAACTGCTCGCCGGTGACGCCGGCGACGAAGTGCCCGCCGCGGATCAGGCCGCGGGCCTCCAGGCGCCGCAGCGCCCACAGGATCTCGCGCCACGGGACGGCCAGGCGCTCCTTGAGGTACACCTCGCGCGAGACCACGCCCCAG
>DATBCA010000033.1:0-3546 GCA_036270715.1 Solirubrobacteraceae bacterium | reverse complement strand
ACACGCTCACCACCGAGGTACGCTCAGAGAAGCGCACGTCCGAGCCGCTGCCCGGGTATCGCGAGGTCAAGCCGATGGTGTTCTGCGGGCTGTTTCCGATCGACTCCGACCGCTACCCGGACCTGCGCGACGCCCTGGAGAAGCTGACGCTCAACGACGCCGCGCTCTCCTGGGAGCCGGAGACGTCCGACGCGCTCGGCTTCGGCTTTCGCTGCGGCTTCCTCGGCCTGCTGCACATGGACATCGTGCGTGAGCGCCTGGAGCGCGAGTACGACCTGGAGCTGCTGGCGACGATGCCCTCGGTGCAGTTCGACGTCACGCTCACAAACGGCGATGAGGTCGAGGTGCACAACCCCTCCGATATGCCCGAGCCGGGGGTGATCGCCGAGATCCGCGAGCCGTTCATCAAGGCGCAGGTGATCGCTCCGCGCGAGTATGTCGGCGCCGTGATGGAGCTATGCCAGGAACGTCGCGGCGAGCCCGCCGGCATTCACTACCTCTCACCCGAGCGGGTGCAGATGTCATACGACCTGCCGCTGGCGGAAATCGTGCTCGACTTCTTCGACCAGCTGAAGTCGCGCACGCGCGGCTACGCGTCGCTCGACTACGAGCTCGGCGCGAGCAAGCCCTCCGACCTGGTCAAGCTCGACGTGCTGCTCGCGGGCGACCCGGTGGACGCTCTGTCGATGGTCGTGCATCGCGACAAGGCGTACGAGATCGGGCGCGCGCTGGCGGAGAAGCTGCGCAAGCGCATCCCGCGCCAGCAGTACGACGTGCCGATCCAGGCGGCGATCGGCTCGCACGTGATCGCGCGCGAGACCGTCAAGGCGTTCCGCAAGGACGTGATCGCGAAGTGCTACGGCGGCGACATCACGCGCAAGAAAAAGCTGCTCTCGAAGCAGAAGGAGGGCAAGAAACGGATGAAGCAGGTGGGACGCGTGGAGGTGCCGCAGGAGGCGTTCCTCGCGGTGCTCGAGCTGGGGGAGGAGTAGGGATGGCCGCCGGAGGCGGCATCGGGTCGGTCCGCGTGGTCCCCGGCGGCGACGCTGCGCCGGTGCGGCTGCTGTTCGTGTGCCTCGGCAACATCTGCCGCTCGCCGACCGCCGAGGGCGCGATGCGCGCGCTCGTCGAGCAGGCCGGCCTGTCCGAGCGCGTGCAGATCGACTCCGCCGGTACGGGGGAATGGCACGTGGGCAGCCCGCCGGACACGCGCGCACGCGCGGCCGCGCGCAAGCGCGGCCTCGAGCTGGCCGGCGTCGCGCGCACTGTGCGGCCGTCGGACTTCGACGAATTCGACCTGCTGCTCGCGATGGACCGCTCGAACCTCGCTGACCTGCGCGCGCTCGGGCGCAACGCCGACGACCGCGCGAAGGTGCGGCTGCTGCGCGAATTCGACCCGGAGAGCGTGCGCACGGGCGATCTCGAGGTCCCCGACCCCTACTACGGCGCGCGCGGCGGCTTCGACGAGGTGCTCGACATCGTGCAGGCGTCGTGCGCGGGCCTGCTCGAGCACGTTCGCGAGATGCTGGACGCGCGGGCGCGCAGCGGCGTGAGCAGGTGAGCCTGCCGCCGAGCGCTCACGTGAGCCTTCCGCCCGGCGCGCAGGTGATCCGCCGCGTGGGCGGCGGGGACATCAACGAGGCCTTCCACGTGGTCCTCGAGGACGGCAGCGCGGCGTTCGTGAAGACGCGCGCGCAGGCGGTGCCGGGCGAGTACGCGACGGAGGCGGCGGGCCTCGAATGGCTCGCGCAGGCGGGAACGGTGCGCGTGCCGCGCGTGCTGGCGATCGACGAGGGCTACCTGGCGCTCGAGTGGGTCGCGCGCGGCACGCTCAGCGCGGACGGCGCCGAGGAGTTCGGGCGCGGCCTCGCGGGGCTCCACGCGGCCGGTGCTCCGCACTTCGGCGCGCCGCCGAACGCCTCGGGCCAGCCGCGCTTCGGCTCGCTCGCGCTCTCGAACGAGCCGACGGACGACTGGCCGACTTTCTACTCCGAGCGCCGGCTGCGCCCGCTCGCTCGAATCGGCTCAGAGCGCAATGTGCTCTCGCCCGTGGGCGTCGCCGACGTCGAATCCGTTTGCGAGCGCATGCGCGAGTTGTGCGGCCCGCCCGAGCCTCCCGCGCGCCTGCACGGAGACCTCTGGCACGGCAACGTGATGGCGGGCGAGGACGGCGTCGCGTGGCTGATCGACCCGTCGGCGTACGGCGGCCATCGCGAGGTCGACCTGGCGATGCTGCGCCTGTTCGGCGCGCCGTCGGAACGCGTGTTTTCCAGCTATGAAGAGGTCGCCCCGCTCGCCGATGGAGCGCCCGATCGAGTCGGCCTCTACCAGCTGCTGCCCCTGCTCGTGCATGCGCTGCTGTTCGGCGGCTCGTACGTGCGCGCCGCCGAACAGATGGCCGCGCGCTACGCGCGCTGAAGGCGACCGAACAGAGTCCTCACAACGTGATCACGGTCTTGCCGCCGGCAGGTCGAGGCTGCGCCGAGCTCAGAACAGCAGGCGCTTCCTCGAGCGAGATACGAGTGATCGGCGGGGCGACGATGCGTCCGTCGGCGACGGCTCCCGCCACCCGTTCGAAGAGCTCGCTCGAGGGCTGCATCGCGTAGTTGACCCCGGTGATCCCGGCCGCGCCGAGGGCCCCCTCATCGGCGACGTATTTGGTCGTCACCGCGGTACCGCCTCCTTTCACGAGCGAGGCGAGCTCGGCAAAGCCGCCCGCGTCGCTCGCCACGTCGATGATCGCGTCGATGCCATCGGGATGTGCGCGTCGCACCGCGTCCGGCAGCGAGACCTCCGTGTGGTCGATCGTCTCGACGGCACCGTAAGCGCGCATACGCTCGGCATCCCGGCCGCGGACGTTTGCGATCACCTGCGCCCCGGCTTTTACGGCGAACTGAGTGGCGAACGAGCCGACGCCGCCGCCCGCACCGACGATCAGCACGGTCTTGTCCGTGAGCGGCTCGAGCAGGTCCACCACGGCGAGGGCGGCGCCACCGGCCGTCGGGAGCGACGCCGCGACGACGTCATCGAGACCAGCGGGAACTCTCGTCAGCGGCGCATCCTCGCTGACGGCAACGTGCTCGGCGTACGTTCCTGCCGCGCCGAGCGGGGGGATCAGCAACTGGTAGAACAGATCGTCGCCGACCGAGAACCTCGACGCCCCTTCGCCAAGCTTCTCGACGACTCCCGCGCCATCGGCACCGAGCACCATCGGGAACGTCGCCGGCATCGGCTTCCAGTCGCCGGAGGCGAGCGTCCGATCCATGGGGTTCATGCCGGCGGCGCGCATCTTGATGAGGACCTGTCCCGGTCCGGGCTCCGGCGTGGGGATCTCCACGATGGCAGGAGTAGCTCCGTATTCAGTGACCGTGACCGCACGCAAGTCGGGCTCCTTCAGTTGTGGCTTGGTTACATGACTGTCGGCTCACACAGCGGCGCCCCGCTCGCGTGATTCGATCCTCGCGAGCCCGGCCGCCACTCGTTCGCACCTAGACAGAGATGCTCCGATGCTACCCGGGCGCGCGCGAGCGAGCACGCAGCTGGATC
>DATBCA010000032.1:0-1672 GCA_036270715.1 Solirubrobacteraceae bacterium | reverse complement strand
GCCTGCGCCCAGTCGACGAAGGCGGAGGCGGCGCGCCCGTAGGCAAGGTCGTAGCACACCGTGGCGCGGCCCACGGCGCTTACCGGGACCGGCGGCATCTCGCCCGAGAGGCTCGCGGAGGTCGCGTTGATGATGAGATCGAAGGGCTCGGGGTCGATGTCCGAAAATCCCACACCCTGCGTGACGCCGAGGTCGGTGAAGGCCGCGGCGAGCGCGGCGGCGCGCGCCGGCGTGCGGTTGGCGATGACCACGAGGGCGGGCGAGAGGCCGAGAAGCGGCGCCAGCACGCCGCGTGTGGCGCCGCCCGCGCCGATGACGAGAATCCGGCGGTTGGTGACGATGAGCCCGAGGTTGTCGCACAGGTCGCGCACCAGGCCCACGCCGTCGGTGTTGTCGCCGAGGATCGTGCCGTCGCCGCGCAGCGCGAGGGTATTCACCGCCGCCGCGTGCGCGGCGCGCGTGGTGAGCTCGTTGGCGGCTTCCACCGCGCTGATCTTGTGCGGCACGGTGATGTTGAGCCCGCGTCCGCCCTGATCGAAGAACCAGGCGAGGAACGGTGCGAATTCCTCCGCGGTCACGTCGTGGAGGCGATAGCTCATCTCCTGCCCGGTCGCGCGCGCGAACATGGCGTGGATGAACGGCGACAGACTGTGGCCGACCGGGTGCCCGACGACCCCGTACTCATCGGGTTCGGCGCTCATTGCGCGGATTGTGACAGCATCCGTACCTCGGCGCCTCCCGTGCCGTCGGCGTCCAGGCAGGCCCTGAGCTCCGGCAACCAGGCGCGCATGCGCTGCTCGGTCAGCCACGGCGGATTCACGATGAGCAGTCCCGAGCCGTTGAGCGTCACGCGCGAGTCGCGCGGATACAGCCACAGCTCCGAGACCAGGGTCGGCGCCCCGATCGCACGCGCCCAGTCCGCATGCCAGGCCGCCGTGGCGCGCTGCTCCTTGATCGGATACCAGACGGCGAATACGCCGGTCGCGAAGCGCTGCAGGCCGTCGGCGACCGCCGCGGTTACCCTGGGGAACTCCACGCGCGTCTCCTCGTACGGGGGATCGAGAAAGAGCAGGGCGCGACGCTCGCGCGGCGGCAAGTGCGCGCGCAGCACCGCGAAGCCGTCGCCGCGCTCGACGCGCGAGCGCGCGGCAGCCGCCCCGGACGTTGCGAGCGCCGCTTCGAGCGCACGCGCCTCGGCGCCTTGCAGCTCGACGAACACTGCACGGTCCTGCGCGCGCAGCACCGCCGCCGCGAGCAGCGGGGAGCCGGGGTAGAAGTGCGCCCTGCCGGGCGCCGACCGCAGCCGCGCCAGGAGCGAGGCGTAGTGGCGCAGCTCGTCGGCGCGGTGCTCGTGCCCGAGGAAGCGGCCGACGCCCGCCGCGGACTCGGGCGTGGCGCCCGACAGCTCGTAAGCGCCGCGCCCCGCGTGGGTGTCGAGGTAGAGGAAGCCCTTGTCCTTCCTGCCTAGCGCGGCGAGCAGCGCCAGCAGCGTCACGTGCTTGTGTACGTCGGCGAAGTTGCCTGCGTGGAAGCTGTGGCGGTATTTCATGGCGCGTCATTCCAGTATAAAGAGTGCGGGACGGGCCCGGGCGGGGCGCTTCGAATGACGGCGGCCGAATACTGGTTCGACAGCGAGGAGGGACTGCGGCTCTTCGCCCGCGTCTACCCTGGT
>DATBCA010000031.1:0-9707 GCA_036270715.1 Solirubrobacteraceae bacterium | reverse complement strand
GTGTGCCTGACGACGGGGTGCGTGATGCTGATGTGGATCGGCGAGCTGATCACCCAGCGCGGGATCGGCAACGGCATCTCGCTGCTGATCTTCGCGTCGATCGTCGCGCGGCTGCCCGCGGGCGTACAGACGTGGTGGACGAGCACCGACCAGGTGTTCAAGGTGCTGATGCCGTTCCTCGTGCTCGCGGTGATTGCAGGCGTCGTGTTCGTGCAGGAAGGCCAGCGCCGGATACCCGTGCAGTACGCCAAGCGCGTGATCGGGCGGCGCATGACGGAGGGAGGACAGACGTACCTGCCGCTGCGCGTGAACATGGCGGGCGTCATCCCGGTGATCTTCGCGGCGTCGATCATGGCGTTCCCGCCGACGGTCGGGCAGCTCGTGAAAACGCGCTGGGGCAGGGAAATATCGGACTTCTTCTCGCCGAACGGCTGGCACTTCATCATCGGCGAGTCCCTGTTCATCATCGTCTTCACCTACTTCTACACGGCGGTCACCTTCAACCCCGTCGACCAGGCTGACAACCTGAAGAAGTACGGAGGCTTCATCCCCGGGGTGAGACCCGGCCGCCCGACGGCGGAGTTCCTCGATCGCATCCTTGCGCGCCTGACGTTCCCCGGTGCGTTGTTCCTCGCGGCGGTGGCCGCGTTGCCCGCGATCCTGTTCGCGCGCACGCACCAGAACTTCAACTTCGGCGGGACCTCGATCCTGATCACGATCGGCGTCGCGCTCGAAACGATGAAGCAGCTCGAGGCGCAGCTGATGATGCGAAGTTACGAGGGCTTCCTGAAGTAGCCGCGGCGTGACCTCCGAGTTGAACCTGGTCATGCTCGGTCCACCGGGCGCGGGTAAGGGTACGCAGGCGGAGCGCCTGAACGAGGACTTCGGCCTGCTGCACATCGCGACTGGCGACATCCTGCGAGCGGAGGTCGCGAACGGCAGCGAGCTCGGCGTCGAGGCCAAGCGCTACATGGACGACGGTGAGCTCGTGCCGGACGGCGTGATCATCGGCATGATCACCCAGCGCGTGCGCGGGGACGACGCGCGCGACGGGTTTCTGCTCGACGGCTTCCCGCGCACGGAGGAGCAGGCGAACGCGCTGCGCGACGCGCTCGAGGAACTCGAACGGCGGCTGAACGCAGCGCTGCTGATCGAGGTCCCCGACGATGAGCTGGTGCGCCGCCTCGCGGGCCGGCGCGTGTGCGTGAAGAACCCCGCGCACATCTACCACGTCGAGTTCGACCCGCCGAAGCACGAGGGCGTTTGCGACCAGGACGGCGCGCGGCTGGTGCAGCGCGACGACGACCGCGAGGAGACGATTCGCAAGCGGCTGCGGGTGTACCACGAGCAGACAGAGCCGCTGATCAACTACTACGACGAGGCAGGGCTGCTGCGGCACTTCGACGGTCGGCGCAGCGCGGACGACGTGCACAACCACATCCGCGCAACGGTCGCGACGCTGAAACTCGAGGAGGAGTTGTAAGCGCGCGGCGGCGCCCGAGCTAAGCTGCGGCGGTGATCATCAAGAAGTCGGCCGCGGAGATCGAGAAGATGGCGCGCGCGGGCGAGGTGCTCGTGGCGACGCTCGAAGAGCTCGAGAAGGGTATCCGGCCGGGCGTGAGCACCGAGGAGCTCGACGCGACCGCCGAGCGCTTCATCCGTGCGCAGGGCGCGGTGCCGACGTTCAAGGGCTACCGCGGCTTTCCGGGGTCGATCTGCGCGTCCCCGAACGCGATGGTCGTGCACGGGATCCCGGGGCCGTACCGGCTGAAGGACGCGGACGTGCTCTCCGTCGACGTGGGTGTGACGCTCGACGGTTGGGTCGCGGACGCCGCGCGCACGTTCGCGGTCGGCGAGGTCGGCGCGGGCGCGGCGAACCTGCTCGAGGGCACCGAGGCGTCGCTGCACGCGGGCGTGAGCCGGTGCGTGGCCGGCAACCGCATGGGCGACCTCTCGAACGCGATCCAGACGACGGCCCAAGCGGCGGGGCTGTCGGTGGTGCGCTCGCTCGTCGGGCACGGGATCGGACGCAGCATGCACGAGGACCCGCAGGTGCCCAACTACGGCAGTCCGGGCAAGGGGCCACTGCTCGAAGAGGGGATGGTGCTGGCGGTCGAGCCGATGACCACCGCGGGTGGAGCAGGCGTGCGCGTCGGCGGGGACGGCTGGGCGATCTACTCCGAGGACGCCTCGCTCGCGGCGCACTTCGAGTTCACCGTCGCGATCACCGCCGATGGTCCGAAGGTCCTGACGCCGTGGCACCTCTCGCGCGCAGAGCGCACTCGGGGGGAGGCCGCGCAGCGCGCCGCGGCGGCGCGTTGAGCGGTGGCGCGGCGGGGGGCGGGAGCGGCTTGCCGCGCCTCCGGTCGCGGGCTGGCGCGGGCGGCGAATAATGCTAGGATTCGGGATCCTGCTCGAGGTGCGGGCATTTGTGTGCGCACTGGAGCAAATTCCCCGACCCGGTAGCGGCGGCCTCGCGGCAGCCAGAGCCGGGGCGCAGGAGCACAGCCGAAAGGGATCATGAAGGTACGACCGTCGGTCAAGCCGATGTGCGAGAAATGCAAGATCATCCGACGCAACGGCGTCGTTCTCGTCATCTGCCAGAACAAGCGTCACAAGCAGAGGCAGGGGTAGATGGCACGCATCGCAGGGGTCAACCTGCCGCTGAACAAGCGCTCTGAAATCGGCCTCACGTACATCTACGGGGTGGGGCGCGCGACGGCGAAAAAAATCCTCGACGAGGTGGGTGTCAGCGCCGACACGTACGTGCGCGACCTCACCGAGGACGAGGTCGCGAAGCTGCGCGACGCGATCGACAACGGGCTGACGGTCGAGGGCGACCTGCGGCGCGAGCGCTCGCAGGACATCAAACGTCTTCAGGAGATCGGCTGCTACCGCGGCCTGCGCCACCGCCGCGGGCTGCCGGTGCGGGGTCAGAACACGAAGACGAACGCGCGCACGCGCAAGGGCCCCAAGCGCATGCAGGTCGCGGGCAAAAAGCGAGCGGGCAAGAAGTGAGCGCGGAGCGCGAGCGGTCAAGCACGGCCGGATGCCGGGCGTTGCACTCGGGACGCACGCCGCGACGGCGGGCGGAGGACGCTTAGTTGCCGCCCGCACCCAAACGCGCGCGCGGGCGCCGCAAGCCGAAGAAGAACATCCCGGTCGGACAGGCGCACATCAAGACGTCGTTCAACAACACGATCGTCTCGCTGACGGACACGCAGGGCAACGTGATCGCGTGGGAGTCGGCAGGCGGCGCGGGCTTCAAGGGCTCGCGCAAGTCGACGCCGTTCGCCGCGCAGGTGACGGCGGACGCGGCGGCGCGCAAGGGCCTGGAGCAGGGGCTGCAGAAAGTGGAGGTGTACGTCAAGGGACCGGGCTCGGGCCGCGAGACGGCGATCCGCTCGCTGCAGGCGGCGGGCCTCGAGGTGACGGGCGTGAAGGACGTGACGCCGCAGGCGCACAACGGGTGCCGCCCGCGCAAGCGGCGGCGCGTGTAAGGCGACGGAGGACGAAAGAGCAAGCGGGCAGATGGCTAGAGACACAGGACCACAGTGCAAGCAGTGCCGCCGCGAGGGGCAGAAGCTGTTCCTCAAGGGTGAGCGCTGCCTGACGGAGAAGTGCGGCGTCGAGCGGCGCTCATACCCGCCGGGCGAGCACGGACGTGGGCGCCTCAAACAGAGCGAGTATCGCGTGCAGCTGCGCGAGAAGCAGAAGGCGCGTCGCTACTACGGGGTGCTGGAGCGCCAGTTCCACGGCTACTACGAGAAGGCGTCGCGCCAGCCGGGGATCACCGGCGAGAACCTGCTCGCGCTGCTCGAGTGCCGGCTGGACAACGTGCTCGTGCGCCTCGGCTTCGCTGCCTCGCGGCGGCAGGCGCGCCAGCTCATCCGCCACGGCCACTGGACTGTCAACGGCCGCCGGGTGGACATCCCCAGCTACCAGGTGCGCCCGGGAGAGGTGATCGCGATCAAGGCGGGCACGCCCGCGACCGCGGTGGTCAGGGACGCGACGGAGCTGACGGGACAGATTCCCGCATGGCTGCAGGCCGACCACGAGTCGCTGACGGCGAAGGTGCTGCGCAAGCCGGAGCGGCGCGAGGTCGCGGCTCCGGTGCAGGAGCAGCTCATCGTCGAGCTGTACTCGAAGTAGTAGGACGCTCGCGCGGCGCTCGAGTGGAGCCCGCCGCGCACCCCGCGGCGCCGACCGGCGCCCGCGAAAGACAAAACCGACGTTAGGACTCTGATGCTCGACTTCCAAATCCCCCGGATCACCAGCGAGTCCGCGGAGCTGAACCGCGGCACCTTCGTGATCGAGCCGCTCGATCGCGGCTTCGGCTACACGTTCGGCAACTCGCTGCGTCGCGTGCTGCTGTCCTCGCTCTCGGGAGCGGCGGTGACGAGCGTGCGCATCGAGGGAGTGGCGCACGAGTTCTCGACGATCGGCGGCGTCAAGGAGGACGTGACGGACATCGTGCTCAACCTCAAGGGCATCGTCTGCCGCATGCACTCCGACGCGAGCGAGGTCGAGGCGCCGCTCGTGGTGACGGGGCCGGGGGAGATCACGGCGAAGGACATCGACCTGCCGGCCGGCGTCGAGATCCTCAACCCGGACGTGCACGTCGCGACCCTGGAGAAAAAAACGAAGCTCGAGCTGTACATGACGATCGGCCGCGGGCGCGGGTACCGCCCGGCGGAGGAGAACAAGTCCGCGGACCAGCCGATCGGCGTTATCCCGATCGACTCGATCTTCTCGCCCGTTCGGCGCGTCGCGTACGAGGTCGAGCAGGCACGCGTGGGGCAGCGCACGGACTTCGACAAGCTCACGCTCGACATCGAGACGGAGGGCTCGATCGACCCGCAGGCGGCGCTGCGCGAGGCGGCCGAGCTGCTGATCTCGCAGCTGGCGATCTTCACCGACGCGGACCGCATCCAGGAGCTCCGCGCGACGCCCGGCGGGGCGCTCGACGGCCACGGCCTCGCGGTCGGCGCGTGCGGTGGGCAGGCCGCTCTGCAGGGCGAGGAGTGGAACATCCTCATCGAGGAGCTCGAGCTGGGCGTGCGCTCGTACAACTGCCTCAAGCGCGCGGGCATCCAGACGGTCGGCGACCTCATCTCGAAGTCCGAGGCGGAGCTCAACGCGATTCCGAACTTCGGCAAGAAGTCGATCGACGAGGTGATCGAAACGCTGCATGCCCGCGGACTGGACCTGCGCGACGACTAGGGCGCACGCGGCCTCGCGCGCGCGCAGCACCCCGTCTCGATAACACCGGCGCGGCCCGCGTTTCGCACGTAGACTGCGCGCTGCGCCAGGCGCGAACGCCCACAAGGACACCGATGAGACACCAGAAGACAAAAGGCAAGCTCAGTCGCGACAGCGCGCACCGCAAGTCGCTGCTGATGAACCTGAGCAAGGAGATCATCGAGCACGAGCGGATCAAGACGACGGAAGCGAAGGCGAAGGCGGTCAAACCGGAGATCGAGAAACTGATCACGCTCGCGAAGAGGGGCGACCTGCACGCGCGCAGGCAGGCGCTCGCGACGCTCTCGCAGGACAAGTTTGCGGTGCACAAGCTGTTCGTCGACGTCGCGCCGCGCTACGCGAATCGCGACGGCGGCTACACGCGCATCCTCAAGCTCGGCCCGCGCCGCAGCGACGCGACCGAGATGGTCTTCATCGAGCTCGTCTAGGGCCGATCCCGATAGACCCTGCACACCCGGTTGTGCCCGATGGCCCGTCGCTGGCCGATCTTCGATCGGCGGCGTCCTCGGCACTCGACGTGGCTCTGCCACGCCGTCATGCCTGCGTCCTTACCGATCGAAGCTCCTCGGGATCTCCGATCGGCCAGCTCGTCCCTCGAACACCCCGGTCACACACGGCCTATCGGGATCGGCCCCGGACTCGGACGTAGCCGCGGCCGGCGCGTCGCAGCGATGGTCACGAAGCTCACGCTCGAGTACGACGGCGGGGCATTCGCGGGCTGGGTGCGCCAGCCGGGGATGCGAACGGTGGAAGACGAGCTCGAGCGCGCGCTGCGCACGATCCTCGGCGACGTCGGCCACGACGGGCGTCCGCTGCGCGTGGCGGTGGCGGGGCGCACGGACGCGGGCGTGCACGCGTGGGGGCAGGTCGCGAGCTACGCGCACGAGGCGGTCGACCCGCTGCGCCTGAACGGGCTGCTCGGCGACGACGTCGCGGTGCTGCGCTCGGAACCCACGCACGCCGGCTTCGACGCGCGCCGCGACGCGCTCAGCCGGACGTACTGCTACCGCGTGCTCGCGCGGCGCACGCGCAGCGTGTGGGAGCGCGGCCGGGCGCTGTGGTGGATCGGGCGGCTCGACACCGACGCGCTGGAGGAGTGCGCGCGGGCGCTGGTCGGGCGGCACGACTTCACGGCGTTCACGCCGAGCGAGACCGAGCACTCGCATTTCGGCTGCGAGGTCACGCGCGCGGAGTGGCGCCGCGAGGGCGAGGTGTACGAGTTCTGGATCGAGTCCGACAAGTTCCTGCGCCACATGAATCGCGTGCTCGTCGGGACGATGCTCGACGTGGCGCGCGGCGCGCGGGGGCTCGAGGAGTTCACGGACTTGCTCGACGGGCGCCCGCGCGCGCGCGCGGGCGGCACCGCGCCGGCACACGGGCTGGCGCTCGCGCGCGTGCGCTACTGAGGGGCCGCTAGGAGGGGCCGGCTCGAGGCCGGCTCGAGGGTCGCGCGCGGCAACATCCCGGCGACAGGCGGGGGCCGAGGGGCGACGTATGCTGGAGCGCGAGATGCTGGGCGTGCTGCTCACGAACGACGACGGGATCGAGGCCGAGGGGCTGCAGGCGATGCGCGCCGCCCTGCGCGGCGTGGAGGGCGTGAACCTCGCGGTGATCGCGCCCGACGGCAACCGCTCGGCGATGGCGCGCTCGATCACCACGCGCCGGCCTCTGTGGGTCGCGGAGGTGCCCTTCGACGACGGCAGCGTCGGCTACGCGACCGACGGCACACCCGTGGACTGCGTGCGCCTCGCGAGCCTCGGCCTGATCGAGGGCTTTTCGGCCGAGATCGTCGTTTCGGGCATCAACCATGGCGCGAACCTCGGCGACGACATCACCTACTCGGGAACGGTCGCCGCGGCGCTCGAGGGGGTCGTGCTGGGGCTCCCCGCGATCGCGGTCTCCCAGCAGTCGGGGGCGCGCGCGCTCGATTTCCGCTTCCAGGGCGGGTTTCGCTTCGACGCTGCCGCGGCGTTCGTGGCGCGCGTGGTCGAACGGATCGAGGAAGTGCCGTTGCCGCCGGCGACGCTGCTGAACATCAACGTGCCCGCGGGCGAGGTCGAGGGCGTCGAGGTGACGCGCCTCGGCAAGCGCATCTACACCGACGAGCTCAAGCTCGAGCACGAGGAGGAGCACCGGCGGCGCTACTGGGTCTACGGCTCCGATCCGGGCTTCCGCGACGAGCCGGGAACGGATCTCGCGGCGGTCGCCGCGGGGCGCATCGCGGTGACGCCGCTTCACTTCGACCTGACGCACATGCCGGGTATCGAGGCGCTGAAGAAGTTCGACCTCGAGGCGCTTCTGCGAGACCCCGCGCCCGGGTCGCCGGAGCGCGAGCCGACGTGAGCAGGACAGCGACGGTCGGCTCGGGCGCGCCCGCAGCGGTGCCGCGCGCGGCGCGCGAGCGCGCGCGTGAGCTGCGCGCCCAGCTCGACTACCACTCGCACCGCTACTACGTCCTCGACGACCCCGAGATCGGCGACGACGTGTACGACGCGCTGCTCGACGAGCTGCGCGCGCTGGAGGCCAAGCACCCGGCGCTCGTGACGCCCGACTCGCCCACGCAGCGCGTGGGCGGCGAGCCGGTCAGCCGGCTCGAGAAAGTCACGCACCTGGAGCCGATGCTCTCGCTCGGCAACGCGCGCTCGGAGGAGGAGCTGCGCGCGTGGGTCGCGCGCATGCGCAACCACCTCGCGCGCGAGGGCATCGAGGATCCGCAGTTCGAGTTCGTGGTCGAGCCCAAGATCGACGGCCTCGCGATCAGCCTCGTCTACCGCAACGGCGTGCTCGAGCGCGGCGCGACTCGTGGCAACGGCGAGGTCGGCGAGGACATCACGCACAACCTGCGCGGGATCGGCGCGATCCGCCTGCGGGTCGAGGACGTGCCGGCGCTGCTCGAGGTGCGCGGCGAGCTGTACATGTCGCTGAAGGACTTCGCGGCGCTCAACGAGCGCCGCGCGGAGGCGGGCCTCTCGACGTTCATGAACCCGCGCAACTCCGCCGCGGGGACCGTGCGCCAGCTCGACCCCGCGCTCGCCGCGGAACGCCCGCTCTCGATCTGGTTCTACCAGGTCGGCGTCACCGAAGGGATCTCGTTCAAGACGCACTGGGAAGCGCTGCAGTGGCTGCGCGAGCGCGGCTTTCGCGTCAACCGCGACATCAAGCTGCTGGGGAGCGAGGACGAGGTGATCGCGCAGTGCCGCGAGTGGGAGCGGCGTCGGGGCGAGCTCGACTTCGAGATCGACGGCGCCGTCGTGAAGGTCTCGGACCTCGAGCTGCAGCGGCGCCTGGGCACGGTCGGGCGCGAGCCGCGCTGGGCGATCGCGTGGAAGTTCCCGCCGACGACGGCGGTGACGAAGCTCGAACGCGTGATGTGGAACGTGGGCAAGTTCGGAGACCTGCGGCCGTTCGCCGCGCTCGCGCCGGTGGCGGTCGCGGGCGTGACGATCAAGATGGCGACGCTGCACAACGAGGAAGACCTCGCGCGCAAGGACATCAGGGAGGGGGAGGAGGTGATCGTGCTGCGCGCGGGCGATGTGATCCCGCAGGTCGTCTCACCCGCGCCGCACGTCGCCGAGCACAGGCGCAGGCCGCCGCGCCCGCGGCCGCCGAAGCGCTGCCCGTTCTGCGACACGCCAACGATCAAGGAGCCGGGCAGCGTGTTCACGAAGTGCCCCAACCCCGCGTGTCCGGGCCGCGCGTGGCAGCTGTTGCGCCACTTCGTCTCGCGCGGCGCGATGGACATCGAGCACCTCGGCGAGAAGAACGTGCAGCTCCTGCTCGACCACGGGCTCGTGCGCTCGGCCGCCGACATCTACCAGCTCACGCGCGAGCAACTGCTCGAGCTCGACGGCTTCGGCGAGCGCTCGGCGGACCTCCTGCTCGAGGCGATCGAAGTGTCCAAGCAACGACCGTTCGCGCGCGTGCTGTTCGCGCTGGGGATCGAGGAGGTGGGCGAGGTGACCGCGCGCAACCTCTCACGTCGCTTCCGCGACATCGACGCGCTGCTCGCGGCGACCCCTGAGGAGATCGAGCAGGTGCCGGGGATCGGCGAGAAGATGGCGCTGACGATCTCCGGTCAGATGGCGCAGGAGCGCACGCGCGAGCTGATCGAGGCTCTGCGGGCGGCGGGGCTGCGGATGCGCGAGGAGGGCCCGGCGCCGTCGGAGGGGCCGCTCGCGGACAAGACGCTCGTGCTCACGGGGACGCTGCCGAACTGGTCGCGCGAGCATACGACCGAGCGGATCCTCGCGGCCGGCGGCCGCGTGACGGGGTCGGTCTCCAAGAACACCGACTACGTGGTCGTCGGCGCGAGCCCCGGTTCGAAGCTCGCAAAGGCCGAGCGCCTGGGGATCGCGACGCTCGACGAGGACGCGCTTCGCGACCTCCTCGGCGACCGCCGCTAGGGCGCTCGAGCACGCGCACGCGCGCGCCGACGGCGCGCGCAA
>DATBCA010000030.1:0-2277 GCA_036270715.1 Solirubrobacteraceae bacterium | reverse complement strand
CGCCGCCGCGGAAGGCGACAACCACAAGTCACACACCCCCGCCGGCGACCCGGCGCAGGTCGCCGGCCCGGGCGCGGACGGGAAGTCCGATGAGCGCGCGGCGAGGAACGCCGCCGCGGCGGGGGCGAGCACCGACGGCGGCGAGGCCGCCGAGGTCGAGGGCGACCTCGACGAGCTGATGCGGCTAACCGCGCAGCGCGACGAGTACCTGTCGCTTGCGCAGCGCACGCAGGCTGACTTCGAGAACTACAAAAAGCGCGTCGCGCGCGAGGCGCGGCAGGCGGTCGAGCGCGGCATCTCCAAGCTCGCCAAGGAGCTGCTGCCGGCGCTCGACAACCTCGACCGAGCGATCGCCGCGGCCCCGTCAGGGGATCCGCTGCTCGAGGGCGTACAGCTCGTGCGCTCGGACATCAGCGCGGCGCTCGCGCGCGTAGGTGTCGAGTCGTACTCGCCGGCCGGCGAGCGGTTCGATCCGACGCTGCACGAGGCGGTCTCGACGCTCCAGCAACCCGAGGGCGGCGCCGCGAGCGGCACCGTCGTGGAGGTCTTCCAGGACGGCTACCGTCTCGGCGAGACGATCATCCGCCCCGCGCGCGTGGTCGTGGCGGCATAGGCGGGAGCCCCGATGGCATCACGTCCCGACTACTACAAGACGCTCGGCGTCGACAAAAAGGCGTCGGCGGACGACATCAAGAAGGCGTACCGCAAGCTCGCGCGTAAGTACCACCCAGACCGCAACGCCGGCGACAAGGACGCGGAGGCGCGCTTCAAGGAGGTCTCGCAGGCGCACGACGTGCTCGGCGATCCGGAGAAGCGAAAGCAGTACGACCAGGGCACCGGCGCGTTCGCGACCGGCGCCGGTCCCGGAGGCGGCTTCGGGGGCTTCGGCAACTTCGACTTCGACGCGTCCTCGATGGGCGACATCCTCTCGAACCTGTTCGGAGGAGGCTCGCGCGCGACCGCGCGCGGGCGCCCGCGCGCGGAGCGCGGCGCGGACCTCGAGGCCCAGGTCTCGATCACGTTCGACCAGGCGATCTCGGGCGCGCAGGTGCCGCTGTCGGTGCCCATGCACTCGACCTGCCCGACGTGTCACGGAACCGGCGCGCGACCGGGGACGCAACCGGTCGTGTGCCCGCGTTGTGAGGGCCGCGGGATCGAGACGCAGGGCCAGGGGATGTTCTCGATCTCGCAGCCGTGCTCCCGCTGCGGCGGCGCGGGGACGATCATCGAGGACCCCTGCCCGACGTGCGGCGGCAGCGGCGCGGTGCGCACGGTCAAGAAACTGCGCGTGAACATCCCCGCGGGCGTGCGCGACGGCAGTCGCATCCGCCTCGCGGGCAAGGGCGAGCCCGGCCGCAACGGCGGACCGCCCGGTGACCTGTACCTGATCACGCACGTGACGCCCTCGCGGGTGTTCGCGCGCAAGGGCGACAACCTCGAGGTCGAGGTGCCGATCACGATCCCCGAGGCGCTGCGCGGCGCGGAGGTGCAGGTGCCGACGCTCGACGGCACGAAGACGCTGAGGGTCAAACCCGGCACGAAGCACGGGACCGTCCAGCGTCTGCGCGGCGAGGGCCCTGCGAAGCTCGCGAGCGGCTCGCCGCCCGCGCGCGGCGATATGCACTACCGCTTCGTGATCGACGTCCCGAGCAAGCTCACCGAGGAGCAGGAGCAGGCCGTCGAGACGCTCGCTCAGGCGATGAACGGCAACCCGCGCGCGCGCCTGTTCACCGCGGGCGCGCGTGGCGGAGCGCAGGAGGCGAGCGATGGCGGCTCGTAAGGTCACGAGGGTGCGCGTCGCCAAGGACGGGCACGAGATCACGCTGTCGAGCGACCGCGGCGTGTTCATGATCTCGGTCGCGGCGGAGCTCGCGCAGATGCACCCGCAGACGCTGCGCGTGTACGAGGCGCGCGGGCTGATCGAGCCGCAGCGCTCGCCGAAGGGCACGCGGCTTTACTCCCAGCATGACGTCGAGCGCCTGCGCCGCATCCAGCAGATGACCGCCGAACTCGGCCTCAACCTCGCGGGCGTCGAGCGCGTGCTCGAGCTCGAGTCGCGCATCGAGGAGATGCACGCGCGCGTGGAGGAACTCGAGCAGATCACGCTGCAGGCCGAGGCGCGCCTCGCGGAGGAGCTCGAGGAGGTGCGCCGCTCGTTCCGCGCGGAGCTCACCGTTCCGTACCGCGGCGGGGCGCTCGTGCGCGCCGCCGACGCGCGCTCGCCGTTCGGTACGCGGCGCCCACCCCAGCGACCCGACGGAGGAAGCAATGTCTCCT
>DATBCA010000029.1:0-16927 GCA_036270715.1 Solirubrobacteraceae bacterium | reverse complement strand
GGCTCGAGCTGGCGGTACGCGCGGCCCACGTCCGCGTAGCGTTCGCGGTCGGAGATGACCTCGGGGTCGGTCATCTGCTCCCCGAGCTCGGCGAAGCGGGCTTCGATCTGCTTGACGAGGTCCTCGATCACACCGGCCAGTCTAAGGCGCGGGTGCGGGCGCCAAGCGGCCCGGCCCCGCCGCGCACGTACGCGGCGGGGCCGTTCGAAACCTCAACAGGCGCTCAAGCGGCGAGCGACTGCGGCTGTGGCTGTGCGCCCGCCACGGGCGCGCCCGCGTGCGTGTGGAGCTCGCGGAGCAGCTCCGCGAGCGCTTCGCGCAGGGCGTCGTCGTGCGGGAGGCCGTCGTCGCGAAGCGTCTCGTGCGCCTGCGGCACGGGCAGCTCGCGGTCGAGTACGCGCGCACCGATCAGCCCGAGCACCTTGCGCGCGTCAGCCTGCGCCCAGACCGCGCCGAACATCCCCGTGCTGGCGCCGATCACGGCCACCGGCTTGCCGCGCAGCGGCGAGGTGCCGACCGGCCGCGAGACCCAGTCGAGCGCGTTCTTCAGCTGGCCCGGCAGCGTGCCGTTGTACTCGGGCGTCGCGATCAGCACCGCATCCGCCGCGGCGATCGCCTCGCGCAGCGCGAGCACCGACTCGGGCGGATCGTGCTCGACGTCCTCGCTGAAGGGGGGTATCTCAGCGAGGCCGCCGAACACGTCCAGCTCGGCGCCCTCGGGAAGCAGCGCGCGCGCCGCACGGAGCAGCCGCGTGTTGTGCGACTCGCGTCGCAGGCTGCCCGAGATGCCGAGGATCCTCATCGCCCTACGCCTCCCGCGCGAGCTCGAGCGTGACCTCGAGCTTGACCTCGTTGGCGACCGCGAGGCCGCCGCCGGGGAGGGTCATGTTGAACTCGAGGCCGTAGTCGCGACGGTCGATGACCGTCTCGAGCTCGACGCCGACCTTCTCGACGCCGCCGACGTCGACCGGACCGTTGATCGTGCCGCGGCCGACGACCGGGTGCGTGTGACCCTTGATCGTCAGCTCGCCGTCGACCTCGAGCCCACCCGTGTCATCGACGCGCACGTCGCTCGAGACGAAACGGATCTCGGGGAAGCGCTCGGTGTCGAAGAAGTCGGGCGACGCGAGGTGCCCGGCGAGGTTCTCGTCCCCGACGACCACCGAGGCCGTCCGCACGAGCCCCTCGAGGCGCGGCTTGCCGTCCTCGACGACGAGCTCGCCGTCGTAGTCGTCGAAGCGCCCTCGGAACGTGGCGACGCCCATGTGTTTGACGGCGAACCCGATCAGCGAGTGGACGGGGTCGAACTTCCAGCTGCCGCTGGTGATCCCCTGTGGTGTTGCGACGTCGGTGCTCATTTGACTGCTCCTTTCGAAATTCGGCCTTGGTCCAAAGGATCTGGACCGTGGTCCGTTTACTGAAAGGAAGCATAGCACACAATCGGACCGAAGTCCGTTTAGTACTATGTAGGTATGAGCAACGGGTTTGAACTGCCGGTCATCGCCGAGGAACCGGGCCCACGCGCGGACGCGTCGCGCAACCGCGCGCGCATCCTCGAGGCCGCCGCGCGCCTGTTCGCCGAGCGCGGGCCCGATTGCGTATCGATGGACTGCATCGCGGAAGCCGCCGGCGTGGGCAAGGGAACGGTCTTCCGCCGCTTCGGCTCGCGCGCGGCGCTCGCGCAGGCCGTCCTGAGCGAATCCGAGAGCGAGTTTCAGGAAACGATCATCCGCGGCGCGGCGCCGCTCGGGCCGGGAGCTCCGCCGTGCGAGCGCCTGATCGCGTTCGGCGAAGGGGTGCTCGACCACCTCGACAGCCACGCCGCGCTGATCGCCGCAGCCGAACTGGGCGGGGCGCGCTTCAGCTCGGCGCCCTACGGCGTCTACCGCGCGCACGTCGCGCTGCTGCTCGCGGAGGCCGATCCGGGGTGCGACGCCGAAGCGCTCGCGGAGATGCTGCTCGCGACCCTCACCGCGGACCTCTTCATCCACATGCGCGCCCTGCGCGAGATCCCGCTCGAGCGGCTGAAGGCCGGATGGCGCGAGCTCGTCTCGCGCGTGCTCGCGGAGCAGCCCGCGGGGATCGCCGAGGCGGCCGGCGCGTCGGCCTAGCCGGCGGCCGTGTCGCGCTAGGCGACGACCTCGACGCCGACGAGGTCCTCGGCGCTGAGCTCGCCGGGGGTCTCGAGCGCGAGTACGGACTCGAGCGCGGCGATCGCGACCTGCAGCTGCGACTCGTCTGGCTCGCGCGTCGTGAGCAGCTGCAGCTTGAGGCCGGGCCACATCAGCGCGCGCACCCAGCCGCGGCTGCGGTTGCGCCCGGCGAGCTTGATCAGCTCGAATGACAACCCCGCGATCAGCGGCACGCCGAGGATGCGCGTGAGCACGAGCCAGTACCACGCCGGTAGCCCGATGGGAGCGAACACGAAGATCGCGACGACCATCACCAGGAGCAGGAAGCTCGTGCCGCAGCGCGGGTGCAGGCGCGAGAAACGCTGGCAGTTCGCGGGCGTGAGCGGGAGCCCGCCCTCGTAGCAGGAGATCGTCTTGTGCTCCGCGCCGTGGTACTCGAACACGCGGCGCAGGTCGCGAACACGCGAGAGCGCGAGCAGGTACGCGAGGAAGATCCCCGTGCGCAGCGTGCCCTCGACGAGCCAGAAGAGCCACGAGGAGCCGAGCTGCTTCTTGATCAGGCTCGTGAGCCCGACGGGGAGCAGGAAGAACAGCGCCACCGCGAGCACGATCGCCAAGACGACCGTCCCCGCCCACACGGCGCGCGGGATCTCCTCGCTCTCCCCCGCCCCCGCCGCGCGCGAGTCCGCGCCGTTCTCGAGCGCGGGCGCGACCGCCGGCGACAGCTGGGCGTTGTCCGAGATCTCGAGGGCGCGAAAGCCGATCGCCAGCGACCCGCCGAGCGCGACGACGCCGCGGATGATCGGGAGGCGCAGCGCACGGTGGCGGCTTGCGGCCGAGTCCAGCGGGTAGCTCGTGACCTCGATCTCGCCGTCGGGTGCGTCCTGCGGAGTGCGATCGTCCTGCTCCGCCTGCGCGGGGGTGGGCTTGCGCACGGCGACAGCCCAGTTGCGAACGCCGCGCATCATCACGCCCTCGAGCACCGCCTGGCCTCCAACGGGCGCGTCACGCTGGGCGCGAAGCGCCCCATCCATCTCGACCCCGACGGCGGTCTGGCCGCCCGTGGCAGTCTCGCCGCTCGCGCCGTTGGCAGCTACGGGCCGCTCGGCGACTGCGGCTGCGTTCAGCGCGGGGCGTGCGCGCCCCGCCGGCTCACCGGCGCCGGAACGCGCCGGCATGCCCCTAGGAGGAGGCGCGGGCTTGCTTGTTTTGCAGGCGACCCTTCGCGATCCGCCGCTGGAAGCGCTCGACGCGCCCGCCCGTGTCGACGAGCTTCTGGCGCCCCGTGTAGAACGGGTGACAGTTCGAGCACACCTCCACGCGGATCTCCGAGCGCGTGGCGCGCGTCATGAACTCGTTGCCGCACGTGCAGTGCACGCGAGCGGGAACGTAGTCGGGGTGGATCTTCTCCTGCATCGTCCTTCTATTCTAGCCGCCGCCGCGCCGCCGCCGACGCGCCGCGCGCGGGTGCGGCCAGGTCAGCTACCCGTCACGCCAACCGGCGCAGGCGAGGCGGGCTGTTCGCACGCCTTGGTCACGCGCGAGGCGCGCCGGATCGTCGCCCCGTGGGCGTTCAGCCAGCGGAAGCGCACCGTGGCCCTGGAGCGCGCCGGCGCCAACAGGTCGGTCACCTGTTTTAGGTACTTGAAGAGTTTGACCTTCGTTTCGGAGGTCCGCCACGCGCTCGCTCCGGGCGCCACGACCGTGCGGAACAGCGCTTCGCCCGGGAGCCGCTGTTCGACGTCGACCCGAATCGCCATCCGCACGGTGCCCGGGATCGCGCTCATTTCACCCGCGAAGGTCGCCGATCGTTCCGACTGCGTCACGGAGGTGACGCACTGGGTCAGCGCCGCCGAAACCAATGGAGGGCCCGCCGTCACCCCGCCCGAGGCCAGCGGGGCGCTCGAGACCGCGCCGATCGCGCACGCGGATGCCGTCGCGAGCGCCACCGTCGCGAGCGCCGTCGGGGTGAACCTACGTCCGAGCACGACCAATAAACACGACGATCCCGCGGAGGTTTCGGCACCGAACCGCGTCGATCGGCGCAGGCGAAGCGCCGGCAACGGCTCAGCGTCGGTCCGGACGCTGCTCAGGTGAGCTGGTACAGCGGGCCGTCGCCGCCCTCGGGCGTCGTCAGCCGCCCGCCCTTCGCGGTGATCGCACCGCATTGCACGCAGTTGGTGTAGTTGACGATCACGTCGACGGGGCCGTGTTCGGGCGCGTCGTCGGGGATCTCGTAGACGCCAGCGGGGCACATCCAGCGCCAGGTTTCGGCGATCTCGCGCGGCACGTGCTTTTGCACGCGGATGTGGTTGGGCGCGTCGTCGCGCGTGACGTTGCCCGTGATGAACACCGACGAGAGCTTGTCGAAGGTGTATTTGCCGTCGGGCTTGACGTACTCGTCCTTGGTGTCGCCGATGAACATCGGCTTCTCGTCGTTGCGATGCCAGTCCGCGCGTCCGGGGAGCCGGCCCTTGGAGATCTGCTGCACGCCGGACAGCGCGCCTCCGAGCAGCAGACCTTTCTGGAGCGGCTGGCGCGCGTTGCGCACCTCCCACAGCTCGCGTCCCACCGAGGACTGCTCGATCGCCTGCTCGTAGGCCTCGAAGCTCGACTCGCCGCGCGCGAGCGCCGCGTGGATCGTCTCGGCGGCCAGCATGCCCGACTTGATGCAATGGTGCACGCCCTTGAGCGCCATCGTGTCGACCATCCCGCCGGAGTCGCCGACGAGCACCGCGCCCGGCATCGAGAGCTTGGGCATCGACCAGTAGCCACCGCCGGGCAGCGCCTTCGCGCCCCACGCGATGCGTTCGCCGCCCGCGAGGATCTCGCGCACGAACGAGTGCGTCTTGAACGTCTGCAGCAGGTCGTGTGGCGAGGTCGTCGCGTCCGCGTACTCGAGCTCGACGACGAATCCGATCGAGACGAGGTGTTCGCCCGCCGCGTTAGTCATCGGGTACAGCCACGTGCCGCCGATCTGGCCGTACTTGGGTGCGACCTTCAGCGGCCACGGGCCCATCGTGTGGATCAGGCGGTCGAGCGGCTTGGGGACCTTCCACACCTCCTTGACGCCCAGCTCCCACACCTGCGGCTCGCGGTCCTTCGCGAGGTCGAACTCGCGGATCGCGACGCCCGTCAGATGCCCCCAGCAACCCTCCGCGAGGACGATCGCGCGGGCCTTGATGTCCGTGCCGGGCTCGAAGTTCGAGAGCGGCTCGCCGTCCTTGCCCCGCCCCTTGTCGCCCGAGCGCACGCCCACGACGCGGCCGTCCTCGACGATCAGCTGCGTCGCCGAGGTCTCGGTGAGGATGTAGGCACCGGCCTCCTCGGCCTCGCGCTGCTGGTAGCGCGCGAGCGCCGAGACCGAGATCACCTCGTTGCCGTGGTTCTTGAACGGCGGCGGCGTCGGGATGCGCACGGCGAGCTTCGACGTCGGCGTCAGGTACACGGCCTCCTTCGTCACCTCGCCGAACGCGAAACCCTCCTCGCGCCACTGCTCGCGCGTGAGCTCGGGGAACAGTTCCTGCAGCGGTCCCGGGCGCATGACCGCGCCGGAGAGGCTGTGCCCCCCGCACGTCTTCGCCTTCTCGATCACCGCAACCGGGACTTCGCCGAGGCGCTCCATCGTCTCGGGATCGTCGGCGAGCAGCGCCAGCAGCCGGTTCGCGCACGCGAGGCCCGCCGTGCCGCCGCCGACGATCGCGACGCCGACCTCGATCAGCTCGTCCTCGGGGTCGAGGCTTCGCTTGATGAATTCCTTCTGCGGATCGACCGGCGGCGGGAACGCCGCGGGCGCGACCGCGCCGTTCGCCGACGACATCGCTCAGGCGCCCTTCTTCGTCTTCACAGCTTCGGTGAGCTTGGGCAGGATTTTGTTCAGGTCGCCGATCACGCCGAGGTCCGAGAATTCGAAGATCGGAGCGTTGGAGTCCTTGTTGATCGCGACGATGTTCTCGGAACCCTGCATCCCGACCTTGTGCTGGATCGCGCCCGAGATGCCCGCCGCGAGGTACAGCTTCGGGGCGACCGTCTTGCCCGTCTGCCCGATCTGCGCCGCGTACGGGTACCAGCCCGCGTCGACGACCGCGCGCGTGGCCGCGACCGCGCTGTTGCCGCCGAACGCCGCCGCGAGTTCCTCGCAGAGCTTGAAGCCCTCCGGCTTGCCGAGACCGCGCCCGCCCGCGATCAGGATGTCCGCGCCCTCGATGTCGACGTCCGCGCCGCGCTGTTCGCCGCGCACGAGCATCTTCGCCCGCGTCGCGTGCGCGCTGAGCTCGAACTCCAGCTGCTCGACCGGCGCGTCGCCGCCGCCCGTCTCCTTGGTCTCGAACGCGTTCAGCCGGCCGATGATGATGCCGACGTCCGAGCGGTATTTGATTTCGGAGATCGCCGAGTCGCCGAGGATCGGGCGCTCGGCGATCAGCTCGCCGCCCTCCGCGCGCACGCTCGTGACCTCCATCGCCACGCCCGCGCCGAGGCGCGCGGCGAGACCCGCGCCGATCTCGAACCCGAGCAGGCCGCCCCCGAACAGCGCGTACTTGTAGCCGCCGTCGGTGATCGCCTTCGCCATCGCGTCGACGAGCGGCTGCGCGAGACCCTCCGGGCCCTCGGCCACGAGCACCTTCTTCGCGCCGTAGTTGCCCAACGACGCCGCGAGGTCGTGCGGAACGTTCTCGCCGAGCAGGATCGCGTGCGCCTCGCCGCCGAGCTCGCCCGCGAGCCGCGCGCCCTCGCTGACGGCGCCGAGCGAGTTCTTGTTGATCGCGCCCTCGTAGTGCAGCGCGTAGGTCAGGATGTTCGCCATCTGAAGTTTCCGTTCCTTTCGAGGGTGAGCGCTAGAGAAGCTTGCGCTCGTCGAGCCACGCGATGATTTTTTCGACCGTCTCGCCGGTGTCCTCGTCTTCGATGATCTCGCCCGCGGCCTTCGCCGGCGGAGCCTTCGCGGCGATCCATTGCGCGGCCGAGTGCTCGCCGCCCACCTTCGTGGCGTCGATTTCGACGTCACCCACCCCGACCGCGTCGAGCTGCTTCTTCTTCGCGCCCATGATCGCCTTCAGCGACGGGTAGCGCGGCTCGTTGATCGCGTCGCCCACCGAGATAACCGCGGGGAGCGACACCTGCACGGTGTCGTAGCCGTACTCGGCCTGGCGCTCGCAGCGGAGCGCGTCGGACTCGACGTCCATCTTGATCACCTGCGTCAGCGACGGCATCCTCAGGTGCTCCGCGACGACCGCGCCGATCGTGTAGCACTCGCCGTCGTCGGACTGCTGGCCCAGCAGCACGAGGTCCGGGCTCTCGCGCTTGAGCGTCTGCGCCAGCGCGTACCCGGTCGCCGCCACGTCCGATCCCGCGAGCGCCCCGTCACAGAGGTGCACCGAGCGATCGGCGCCGAGCGACACCGCCTTGTGCAGCGCGCGGACCGCGCTCTCGGGGCCCATCGTCACCGCGACGATCTCCTCGACCGGCGCCTTTTCCCCCTCCCTGATCTGCATCGCCGCCTCGATCGCGTGCGTGTCGTACGGGTTGAGGTTCTTCTCCCCGCTGCGGTCCATGCGCCCCGTCGAAGGGTTCAGTTTCTTTTCGACGGCGGCGTCCGGGACCTCCTTCACCAGGACGCATATCTTCATTTCTCGACGCCTTCTCCTTAGGTCTCTTGCTGGCGGATCTTAGTTGTTCGTGCGGTTGACTGACGAGTCAATCAATCACGTGCCGGCCGATCTCCGATCGGCGGCGCCGCGGATGAAGTCGACGATCGCCTGCGTCGAGGCGCCGGGCGTGAACACCTCGGCCACGCCCAGCTCCTTCAGCTCGGGGATGTCCTGCGCCGGAATCGTTCCGCCGACGGTCACCACCACGTCGTCGACGCCCTGCTCGCGCAGCAGCTGCACGACGCGCGGCACCAGCGTCATGTGCGCGCCCGAGAGGATCGACAGACCCACCGCGTCCGCGTCCTCCTGGATCACCGTCTCGACGATCTGCTCGGGCGTCTGGTGAAGGCCCGTGTAGATCACCTCCATGCCCGCGTCGCGCAGCGCGCGCGCGATGATCTTCGCCCCCCGGTCGTGGCCGTCCAGCCCGGGCTTGGCAACGACCACCCGGATCTTTCCCTTCGTCTCGCTCGCCATCGTCTCAGGGCCACTCTAAAGCGCCGGTCCGCGTGGGGCGTGTGCGATCGGCCCCCGGGGCCTAGCGCGAGTTCGAGCGCCCGCCCACGTGTACCTTCGCGAGCCGCCCGAGCCCGCCGAGCGCCGCCGCCGCGGTGACCGCTCCGAGCATCTTCAGCCGCCGCGGCAGGCGATCGAGGTGAATGACCTCCCAGCCCTCCTCCAGCGCGATGCCGCGCAGCTCCGCGTCGGGGTTCACGACGATCGGGTTGCCGACCACGCGCAGCATCGGCAGGTCGGACTCGGAGTCCGAGTACGCGAACGACGCCGCGAGGTCGATGCCCTCGCGCTCGGCGAGCTCGCGCATCGCCTGCACCTTCCCCTCGCGGTAGTTGAACGGCCCGGCGGGGCGTCCGGTGTAGCGGCCGTCGACGACCTCCGAGCGCGAGCCCAGGCCGCCGTCGAAGCCGAGGACGTGCGCGAGCACCTCCGCCATCTCCTGCGAGGCGGCGGTGAGGATGTAGACGGCCATGCCTTCGTCCTGGTGCGCGTAGGCACGCTCGAGCATCTGCGGGTACAGCCGCGGCAGCACGCCCGCGAGCACGCGCGGCGACAGTCGCTGGAGCTGTGAGACCGGCACGCCGGCGATCATCTCGCCGACGCGCCTGCGCACCGCGTCCGCGCGATCGTCGGTCGAGCCGCGCAGGCGGAAGCGGACGTTTTCGTACAGGTCGCGCGCGAGGCGCGTGCGCGTGATCATCCCCGACTCGTACGCCGCGCGCGCGAAGAACACGCCCGACGAGCCCGCCATGAGCGTCTTGTCGAGATCGAAGAACGCGGCCGCATGGCCGCCGCCGTTCTCGCCGCCCTGGACCGCTATGAGCGCGACCTCAGACGCGGAGGATGACCGCGTCGCCCTGTCCCCCGCCCGAGCAGATCGCCGCGCAGCCGAGACCGCCGCCGCGGCGGCGCAGCTCGTACACGAGGCTTCCGAGAATGCGCGCGCCGCTCGCGCCGATCGGGTGGCCGAGCGCGACCGCTCCGCCGTTCACGTTCACGCGCTCCTCGTCGATCCCGAGCATGCGGATCGAGTTCAGCGCCACCGACGCGAACGCCTCGTTGATCTCCCACAGGTCGATGTCGCCGGGCTGCAGGCCCGCCTTCTCGAGCGCCTTCTTCGCCGCGCTCGCGGGCGTCGTCGCGAGGTACGCGAAGTCGTTCGCGCTCTGCGCGTGCGCGACGATCTCCGCGAGCGGCGTCTTCCCGTGCTCGGATGCCCACTCCTCCGACGCGACGATGAGCGCGCCGCCGCCGTCGTTGACGCCGGGCGAGTTACCAGCGGTGTGCGAGCCGTCCTTGCCCACCAGGCCGGGCAGCGCCGCGAGCGCCTCCAGCGAGGTGTCCCGGCGCGGGCCCTCGTCGATCTCGACGACGGTGTCGCCCTTCTTGCCCCTGACGATCACCGACACGATCTCCTCGGGCAGCCGCCCCTCGTCGGTGGCCTTGATCGCGAGCTCGTGCGAGCGCAAAGCCCAGCGGTCGAGGTCCGCGCGCGTGAGCTCGAGCTCGTCGGACACTTCGGTCGCCTCGATGAACATCTGCTTGCCCGAGAACGGGTTCGTGAGCCCGTCGTGGACCATCGCGTCGAGCATCTTCGCGTCGCCCATGCGGTAGCCGAAGCGCGCCTGCGGCAGCAGGTAGGGGGCCTTCGACATCGACTCCATGCCGCCGCCCACGCCGATCCGGAGCTCGCCCGCGCGGATCGCCTGGTCGAGGATCACCGTCGCGCGCAGGCCGGACGCGCAGACCTTGTTGATCGTCTCCGAGGACACCTCCTTGGGAATGCCCGCTTTGATCTGCGCCTGGCGCGAGGGGATCTGCCCCTGCCCCGCCTGTAGCACCTGGCCCATGACCACGTGTTCGACCTGGTCGGGCGCGATCTCCGCGCGCTCGAGCGCGGCCTCGATCGCGATGCTGCCGAGCTCCGTCGCTTCGAGCGTCGAAAGGCCGCCCCCCATCTTGCCGATCGGGGTGCGCGCGGCGCCGAGGATCACTGTCTTGGCCATGGAAGCGTGCTCTCCTGGTGGTGGTTGGCGGCTCCGGGCCGGAGCACGGCAATGCTAGCGATCCGGATATGGTGCCCCCGGCGATGCTCGTATCGGCGACGACCGAAGCCCCGGCGGAGACCGACGCCGACACGGTCGCGCTCGGCGTCTTCGTAGACGAGCAGGATGCCACCGGGGCGCCCCCGGAGGTCGCGGAGATGCTCGCCTCGGGCGAGGCGCGCTCCGCTCCCGGCGCGATCGCGGTGGCGCACGGCGCCGGCAAGCGCTGGATCGTCGTCGGGCTCGGGTCGCGCGCGGAGTTCACGCCCGAGCGAGCGCGAACAGCCGCCGCGCACGTGCGGGCGCGCGCGAGAGAGATCTCGACGCAATCGCTGTGCTGGAGCCTGCCGGCGGGCGGCGATGACGCTGCGGCCGCGGCGCTCGTGCAGGGCACCGTCCTCGCCGACTACAGCTTCCGCCACTTCAAGTCGGGCGCGCCCGCCGACGACGAGGCGCCCGCCGCGAGCCTCGACACGCTCGTGGTCGCGGCCGACGCGGATCTCGAAAGCGTGGTCGCCGACGCCGCGCTCGTCGCCGCCGCCGTCAACTCGGCGCGCGACCTGCAGAACCGGCCCGGCAACGACCTGACACCGACCGCGCTCGCCGAGCACGCGCGCGCGCTCGCCCGCGAGATCGACGCGCTCGAGGTGCACGTCGAGGGCCGCGAGGGCCTGCGCGATCGCGGCATGGGCGCTTTCGCGGCGGTCGCCAAGGGCTCCGACGAGGAGCCCGCGCTGATCACCCTTCGCTACGACCCCTCGGGAGCGAGCGGGCCGACGCTGGGATTCGTCGGCAAGGCCGTGACGTTCGACAGCGGCGGGATCTCGTTGAAGCCGGGCGCGAAAATGGCGGAGATGAAGTTCGACATGTCGGGCGGAGCAGCGGTCCTCGAGGCCACCGCCGCGATCGCTCGCCTCGGGCTCCCGGTGCGGTTGCGCGGCGTGGTCGGCGCGACGGAGAACCTGCCGAGCGGCCACGCGGTCAAACCCGGCGACATCGTCACCGCGGCGAACGGCAAGACGATCGAGGTCAACAACACGGACGCCGAGGGCAGGCTCGTGCTCGCCGACTGCCTCTGCCACGCCGCCGCCGAGGGGGCCGAGCTGCTCGTCGACCTCGCGACGCTCACGGGCGCCGTGATCGTCGCGCTCGGCTCGACCTACGCCGGGCTGATGTCCAACGACGACCCGCTCGCCGCGCGCATCATGTCCGCGGGCGAGCGCACCGGCGAGATCGTCTGGCGGCTGCCGCTGCACGACGAGTACCGCAAGCTCGTCAAGGGCACCTACGCCGACCTCGACAACGCACCCGAAGCTCGCAAGGCCGGCACGATCATCGGCGCGACGTTCCTCGAGAACTTCGCCGGCGGGCTCCCGTGGGCGCACCTCGACATCGCGGGCTCGGCCTGGGATCTCGGCCGCGCGTACGTCGGCAAGGGCGCCTCCGGCTACGGCGTGCGGCTGCTCGTCGAGCTCGCGCGCTCGTTCGCGCTGTAGCGAACCGGTGGCGACGGCGCGGCGCCCTCCTGCGCCGGCACAGCGCCCACCGCGTGTTGCAGCCACCCGGCGGCGATTCGCCAGGCGGACGATCGTGGGTCGATGTGCGCGCGGTGGTACCCCTGAGGCCCCTCGAGCTCGACCAGCTCGACGTTCCCGCCGGCGGCGGCTGCCGCTCGCGCGTAGCTGCGGCTGAGCTCGACCGAGACGGTCGCGTCTTCGACGCCGTGGACGAGCAGCACGGGCATCTCGAGCGGCAGCAGTGCCATCGGATCGGCGATCGCGAAGCGCTCGGGCAGCTCCTGCGGCGATCCGCCCATGAGCGCCCTCGCCGCGCCGCCGTGCCACCGGCGGTAGGCGCCCTCGAGGTCGCACACGCCCGCGAGCGCGACCGCGCGCACGACGCTGATCTCCGCCCGCCCCGCGCCTGCGCGGCCGTCGTCGACCCTCCGCCCCGGCGTGGCCGGTGCGCCGGGCGCGCCGGGCGCGAGCCGCGACCGCCCGGCCGCCCAAAGCGCGAGGTGCCCGCCGGCCGAGTGCCCGACGACGCTCACGCGAGCGAGGTCGAGCGCGGCATCGACCTCGCGCAGGTGGTCGATCGCGGCGCCCACGTCCGCGAACGTGTGGGGCCAGCCGCCGCCGTTGCCCAGGCGCCGGTACTCGATGTTCCAGACCGCGAACCCGCGGCGGCGCGCGTCGCGCGCGAGCCCGCGCATGACCTCCTTGCCGTAGCGCTTGCTCCACGACCCTCCGTGGATGAGCACGACGACCGCGTGGGGCCCCGGGCCCCTCGGCAGGAACAGCTCCGCGTGCTGGGAGGGGTCGCGTCCGTAGGAGTGCCTGCGTCCGCGTGCGAGCAGCATTTCGCCGATCAGGCGCGCCCGCGCGGGCGCCGCCAGCGCGCGGGCGCCGGGCTCGCGCGAACGGCGGCCGCGCGCGTGGGAGGAGAGGTGCGCCGCGTCCTGCGTGGCCATGGCCGCAGATCGTAGTTGCTGTGAGAATGCCGGTCGTGGACTTCGACCTCTCGAGCGACCACCAGCTGATCCGGCGGACGGTGCGCGAGTTCGCCGAGGGCGAGATCGCGCCCGTCGCGGAGGAGCTCGACCGAACGAAGAGCTTCCCGTACGAGATCGTCGCCGCCCTGGGGAAGCTCAACCTGATGGGGATCCCCTTCCCCGAGCGCTACGGGGGCGGCGGCGGCGACACGCTCGCGTACGCCCTCGCCGTCGAGGAGCTCACGCGCGTGGACTCCTCGGTCGCGATCACGCTGTGCGCCCACACCTCGCTCGGCACGCAGCCGATCTACGTGTTCGGGAGCGAGGAGCAGAAGCTCGAGTGGTTGCCGCGCCTGTGTGCCGGTGAGGTCCTCGGCGCGTTCGGCCTCACCGAGCCGGAGGCGGGCTCGGACGCCGGCAACACGCGTACGCGCGCCGACCTCGACGGCGAGGAATGGGTTATCAACGGCGCCAAGCAGTTCATCACGAACGCCGGCACCGACATCTCGGGGATGGTGTGCATCACCGCCGTCACCTCGTCCAACGGTGACGGCAAGGAGATCTCGAACCTGATCGTGCCCAACGGCACGCCCGGATACACGCAGGGCGAGCCCTACCGCAAGATGGGCTGGAACGCCTCGGACACGCGCCCGCTGAGCTTCAGCGATTGCCGTGTCCCCGCGGCCAGCCTCGTGGGGCCGCGCGGAGCCGGCCTCAAGCAGTTCCTGCACGTGCTCGACATCGGGCGCATCGGCGTCGCGGCGATGGGCGTGGGGCTCGCGCAGGGTGCGCTCGACCAGGCGCTCAGCTACGCGCGCGGGCGCCGCGCGTTCGGCCGGCCGATCTCCAAGTTCCAGGCGATCTCCGCGAAGCTCGCCGACATGGCGACTGAGATCGAGGCGGCGCGGCTGCTCGTCTACAAGTCCGCGCGCGAGAAGGACGCCGCGCGCAACTTCACGCTGACCGCCGCGCAGGCCAAGCTCAAGACCGGGCGGCTCGCCGTGCGCTGCGCGGAGGAGGCCGTGCAGATCCACGGCGGTTACGGCTTCATCGAGGAGTACCCCGTGTGCCGCTTCTATCGCGACGCGAAGATCCTCACGATCGGCGAGGGAACCGACGAGATCCAGCAGATGGTGATCGCGCGCGCGCTCGGCGCATAGGGCCTTCGGCCCGTCGTTCTGACTCAGGACGCTAGAACGCCGACAGCTGCACGACGAGCAGCGCGGCGATCGGGACGATGCAAAGCAGGTGGTCGCGGCAGATCGCGAGGGCTGCGTCGCTCTGCGCGACCGGCGTCTCGCCGCGCGCGCCCAGGCGCACGGCGCTCGGGACGGTGTGCGCGAGCGCGAGCGTCATCGGCGCGACGATCAGCGCGAGCGAGGCCCACGCCGCCCAGCGCGGATGTTCGGCGCGCGCGATCTCGGCGATCACGCAGCCGAGCGTCGCGAGCATCGTCGCGGCCACGAGCCGGTTCATCGGCCGCGCGGTCGTCGTGACGCGCCTGTAGTAGCCGGCGACCGACGCGAGCACCTGCTCGGGCAGCTCGCCAGGGTGGCCGAGGACCTGGACGTCGAACATCAGGTCGAACCACAGCACCGCCAGTAGGAAGCCCGCCCCGGCGGTGACGAACTCGGCCACAGCCGCGCCCCGGCGCCCGCCGCTAGCGCGCGCCCGCGCGCTCGAGGAGCGCGCTCGCGGCGCTCGCGGGGTCGAGCCGCCGCTCGACGACCTCGTCGAGCAACGCGTCCATGCCGGGGTCGTCGCGGAGATCGGCATCCAAGCGCCGGCGGACGCGGCTCGTGGCGATCGCGAGCACCTCGTTGCGGAGGTTGCGCCTGCGCCGCGCGGCCAGCTCGTCGCCCTCGACGATGTGCGTGCGGTGCTCCGCAAGCGCGGTCACGAGCGCGGGTATGCCCGCGCCGGTGGTCGCCTCGGTCTTGACGATCGGAATCCGCCAGCGGCGCGCGCCGGCCTCGGGCGCGCCGTCGGCGTTTGCGAGCGCGAGCACGCTCCTGATCTCGCGCACCATCGTGTCGGTCAGCGGGTGGTCGGCCTTGTTGATCACGATCACGTCGGGGATCTCCATCACGCCGGCCTTCAGTGCCTGGATCGAGTCGCCCGAGCCCGGCATCAACACGAGCACGATCGTGTCGGCGTGGTCGATGATGTCGACCTCCGCCTGGCCCACGCCGACCGTCTCCAGGAACACGTCGTCGCGACCGGCCGCGTCGAGCAGGAGCACGCTCTGGAGCGCGGCCTCCGAAAGGCCGCCGAGCGCCCCGCGGTTGGCCATCGAGCGAATGAACACACCCTCGTCGAGGAAGTGCTCGGTGAGGCGGATGCGGTCGCCCAACAGCGCCCCCTGGGTGAAGGGAGACGACGGGTCGATCGAGAGCACCGCGACCGTCCTGCCGGCTTCGCGGCGGGCCTTCGTGAGCGCGCCGATGAGCGTCGACTTGCCGACGCCGGGCGGCCCGGTGAAGCCGACGACGTCGGCTCGGCCCGTGCGCGGATACACCTCCCTGACGAGCTCCCAACCCTCGGGACGATCGTCCTCGACGAGCGAGATCGCCCGCGCGAGGGCGCGGCGATCGCCCGCGAGGAGTCGCTGCGCAAGTGACCGGTCGCGAGACATCGGCGGCGAATCATCGCAGGGCAATACGATCACGCGATGATCGAGCCCGCGCTCACCGAGAGCCGCCCGGTCCCGCCGACGCGCGCTCCGGTGGATGCCGTCCGGCGCGCTCCCGAGCCCCTCCACGGCGGGCTCCTCGAGCTGTTGCGCTTCATGCGCGCCAACCACATGCTCAACCTGCATTACGCCCGCCTGGTGGCGCGCTACGTCGTGCTGAAGGCACGACTGCGCGGGCGCTTCCAGACCGATGGGCTGTGCTTCGTGTGCCCCCACGTGAAGCTCGAGATCGGCCCCCACGCCGTCCTGCGCATGGGCCGCTGGTCGTGGATCGGGCACCGCTCGAAGGTGCGCGTGCACGAGGGCGAGGTGAGCATCGGCGCCAAGACGGTGCTCGGGCAGGAGTGCACGATCTCGGCCTACCAGCACGTGTCGATCGGGCGCGAGTGCATCCTCGCGGACCGCGTGATGCTGATCGACTTCGACCACGGCGTCGCCGAGGTCGAGCGGCCGATCCGCACGCAGGGGATCTACAAGCGCGACGTGCGCGTCGGCAACAACGTGTGGATGGGCTACGGCGCGTGCATCCTGCGCGGTGCGAGCGTCGGCGACAACTCAGTCATCGGCACGAGCGCCGTGGTTACGCGCGCGGTGCCCGCAAACGCGGTAGTCGGCGGCGTGCCAGCGCGCGTGCTGCGAATGCGCGCCTCCCCGCGCTTCATGCGCTTCGAGTAGGAACGGCGGCCGCGGCCTACGAGTGGGCGGGCGAGGCCGGCGGGATCTGCGGCGGCCTGCAGGTCGCGGCGTGAACCTCTTCGGTGAGCGTGCCCAGCTTCTGCGAGAGCGCGTGGATCTGCTCGGTGAGATCGGTGTTCTTCTGCAGCAGCTTCAGCTGGGTGTTGGCGAGCTCCTCGCGGTGCTGCGCGTCGGCGACTTCACGCGCGGCGTTCTTCTTCGCTTCGGACTTCGCCGCGATGATCACCAGCGAGCCGGTGTAGAACGCGACGCCGGAGAAGATGAGGTTCAACAGGATCCACGGCTCGGCGTCGAATTCGCCGCCTTTGGCGAGCGATTTGAACGTGTGTTCGACGTACGGGATCGCTCCGTTGATGAGAACCCAGCCGAGGATGACGGCGCTGCCAACGATGACGAACTGCACCGTGCCCATCCCCGACGCGACCTTGTCCGCGACGCGCTGCATGAAGCTGTCGCCGAACGTGTTCTCGCCGGCGCTCCCGAAAGCTTCGTGCGCCGCGACGTGGTGCCTCAGTGGGTCCTTCTCGACGGGGGGCTGCTGACTCGTCTCGGCGGCGGACATCTTCGCCTCCTCTCGATGTGGTGCGGGTTCGCGAATCCCTAGCACGGCGCTAAGACGGCAAGCGCAACGCGTCGCCGCCCGCACCCGCCGCGAGGTTGCGCAGCGGAGCGAGATCGGCCGCGGCGCCTGCCGCGAGGGCGCAGGC